>JAUVIQ010000072.1 GCA_030592655.1 Planctomycetales bacterium
ATCGCAACGGCAGATCCTATAAAAGCGCCCGTCGTCCCGACGCACCAGTCAAGCCCAAGCCCGGCGGCGATAGCGACGAAAACGAACAGATTCGCCCACCACAGGAACCTCGCGCCGCCTTCGGACCCGCCTGCCCGCCGGCGAACGACGTCGCTCCGACGGGATGCAAGACTCTCAAGCAGATGGAGCGCGACATAAACAACCAGTATCAAACCCGCCGTCCGCTGAATGTCCCCAAGTCCCGCCAGTAACGGAAGCGACAGGGCGGCAGCCTTGATAATCGGCTGGAGATAATCTTTGGCAACCTTGTAAGTGCCTTCAAACCCCATCGACTCAACCATAAGCCTGCGTAGGCGGGAGGTTTTTAATGCGTCTCTAGCGACGCGGAAAAGATGGCTGAAGACCTGCCGGAATGAAATGGTCCGCTCGACGGAACCATCGAGGTATTCGGGATAACCGGCGAAGTTAATCAGGCTGATGATGTACGGTACGATACTGATGGCGAAGAGGTATCTGTAAATCCTCAATCCGTTACCGTTCTGAACACCGGCTGCGATGAATACTATCGCCGAAGCGACGACGACGGAAACCGCCGAGCCGAGTTTCGAGAACGATCGCGTCGTACCGTAGTATTTGGTCTTTTCATCGCTTCTTCCTTCGTGCAGCAGGTATCCGAAGATCATGGCTTTGTGCGTACCGGTGCGGAATGCGTCGCCCAGCGCGTACAGCCCCATGGCTGCGAAGAAATGCCATACCTCCGTCGAGAAAGCAAAGCCGGCGAAGGAGACGATGTACATGCAGAAACTGAATATCATGCACCGCCGCCGACCATAAAGGTCCGCCAGCGCCCCGCTGGGAACCTCGAACAGATTGATAAGCAATTCGCGGAATCCGACAAGAAATCCGATAGCGGTAAAACTCAGCCCAGCCTGCCTGAAGAACAGGATCAGAAACGGGTCAAAATATCGCTGGTTCTTCAGGAAGCCGTAAAGGCTGAAGCGAAACAGCATTTTTGACGAATGTTGTCTATCTTGTAAGGCCATTTCTAACTGCTGATTTTCTTGATTTAGTCAGCGGTGGCAAGTTATTATTCCCACCGGAAATCCATGAGCGAAAACACACTATCATCGGAAGATCGGAAACGCCTGGACGACCTGTACGAGTACGTGCAGGAGCAATACCGGTTGTTGATCGGCTATCCGTGCAGGGGCGATCTGGACTACTCGGAATTGTTTCGCTTCATGCGCTATCCCGTCAACAACGTCGGCGATCCTTTTGTGCCCAGTACGTACCGCGTCCACACGCGTCAGATCGAATGCGAGGTGGTGCGCTGGTTCGCCCGGCTGACTCACGCGCCGGAGGACAACTACTGGGGTTATGTTACCAACGGCGGGACCGAAGGCAACATGTACGGGCTTTTCCTGGCTCGCGAACTGCTTCCCGAAGGCATGGTGTATTACTCGCAGGACACTCATTACAGCGTGAGCAAGAACCTGCGCGTGCTGAAGATGCAGCACATCATGATCAAGTCGCAGGCCAACGGCGAGATTGATTATGAAGACCTCTATGAAACTATCCGCATCCACCGCGACGTACCGCCGATTATCTTTGCCACCGTCGGCACGACAATGACCGAGGCAATCGACGATATCGGTAGGATACGCCGAATGTTGGAAGACCTGGCAATCCCCAATTCGCACATCCACTGCGACGCCGCTTTTTGCGGCATGACTTTACCGTTTATTGACGGCGCTCCTGTCTATGACTTCCGGGCGGGAATCGACAGTATGTCCATCAGCGGCCATAAGTTCATTGGTTCGCCTGTCCCATGTGGGATGGTATTGGCCAAAAAACGCAACGTCGAACGCATCGCGCGATCGATCGAATACGTAGGCACTCTGGATACCACGCTGACCGGCTCGCGGAACGGGATTACGCCGCTGTTCTTGTGGTATGCCATTCGCAAGACCGGCCTGGAAGGGTTCAAACGATTGGTGCGCGGATGCCTGGAACTGGCCGATTACGCCATTGCGAAATTCCGCGAAATCGGTCTGGACGCCTGGCGCAACAAATACGCAATGACGGTGGTCTTTCCCAAACCCCCCGAATCGGTCCTTGCCAAGTGGGGAATTGCCGTACAGGGCGACATCGCCCATATCATTATCCTGCCGAGTATCAAGGCTGGACAGATCGACGAATTGGTAGCCGACATTCACGCTGCCATGACGGATTAATAAATCGGAGTCAGTTATGAAACAGATCAAGATCGTCAGGCATGGCCACAGTTCTCTGACAGCCGACATTTCCGAAGCGTTGGCGGCAGGCGGAGTCAATATAGAGACCCTCAACGCGCGAGAGGCGGAGGATCTCGATATCGTAACACTGACTGTGGACCGTTACGACGACGCGCTGAAGGCGTTGCGGGACGCTTCGATTGATGCGATTACCGAAGACGCTGTGTTGGTTCGCGTCAGGGACGAACCCGGCGCATTAGCCAAAGTGGTCAAGCGATTCAAAGACGCCGACGTCCATGTACGCAGTATTCGGATACTCCACCGGCAGCGGGGTTGGGGATTGGTGGCAATATCAATGGACCGGACGGATGAGGCAATGGCGATTATAAAAGACCTGATGATTACAGAGTAAAATGGGAAGAACCCAGTTCGGTTTTTCCTTGCAGTTGGACCGGCTGGTCGTTACAAAACTTTCTTATGATGGGTGTGGCGAAAATTTTGGCTGGGTGCGTGTTGGTTTTGGCGCTGGCTGGTTGCGTCGAGCGGACGCTTACCATAACGTCCGAGCCAAGCGGGGCGCTGGTCGAGGTTTCCAGTACGGAAATCGGGCGGACGCCGGTAACGGTCCCCTTCACCTGGTACGGCCATTATGAAATCATCCTTCGCCTCGAAGGTTACCAGACCCTCAAGACAGGCGAGAAGATCAAACCTCCCTATTACGAGGTTCCGCCGCTGGACCTGTTCAGCGCCGTAGCGCCGTGGACATATCACGACAATCGCGAATTCCACTATCAGTTGGCCGAGCAGGTTGTTCCGAGCGACAAGGAATTGATCGGCAGGGCTGAAGAACTCCGTCATCGCAATCTCGAAGAACCGGAGTAGCCGGGCATTTCTATGAACCTGCGGCAGTATTACCGGTGTTTAGAGGCGGCTATCTGTAGCATCTGATGCATCAGTTTCGGAGCGTTGGGAAATGCTTTTTGTACGTCCTGTCTATTGGCTGACGTCCATTGCATCTTTTCGCCGTATATGACCAGGATTTTTCCTTTTTCGTCCAGATCGTACACGATCCTGCTTTTTTTGCCTAATCCCCGCGACATCTGGACGCGGCTCACGTCTTTGCCCTGGGAATTCTTTTTCTTCCCGATGTGCTCCATGCGGAGCGTTCCGAACTCGACGACATCGTCGATGCTTGCCTGTTCGTTGAAGACCATTGCGAATTGCGCGTTTGCCCGCGTTTTGGCTACGCGCTGAACAGCCAGGTGCAGCGTTCCTTCCGGCAGGTAATTTTCCGGCGCTTTCGAGTTGGCGACTGGTGTGCTGGAACCTCCTGCGTGCTGTCGCACCTTGACCAAGCCGTCTTTCAGGGAAATATCCGTCTTGAACCCGCTGCCGTCCGTCAGGAGGATTTCGGCGTGATAAGTTCCAATTGTGGCTTCGGGGTTCAGCATCCAGATTTCATGCGAACGACTGCGATTAGGAATAACCTCTATGGTAACGCCGACGAAATTTCCTTTGACGAATGCCCCCCATGCCGATGCCTTCCATCCGATTGTCTCGCCGTATGCCTGTACGAGAAACCAATCGGCTTGCAACCCGTCGGACCAGTAATTCCCAAGCCCCTTTTCGCGGATTTGACGGATTATCTCCGCACCGGCATCGGTTTTTTTATCGGACTGTCGCTCGAGCACCCAGGCGATTCCCACCGACCCAGCCAACACGACCAGCATCAGCACAGCCAGGAGTCCGCGTCGAGCGTTTTCTGATTTCATCGGCGTTCGTGTCATTACGTTCCCCATCATAATGCCTCAAGCCGAGCGTAACAACGTTTGATTGTTCCTTGTATCAGGATGTGCGGATTGAAAAATCCGTGTCGTCATCCGAACGGCTGATGTGATTTTCACTTATGGATGGTCCGCGGGCGGGAAAAAACAATTAAGATAAAAAGTTCATCTTGACGAATATACCAGACAGGCATTATAAGAACGCTAATCGTGTGTTAATCGTGTGTTGGGGTTTGCCGTATAGATATCGTATTGTAAGGAGATGTGTAATGAATGGAAAGGTAAGGATGCTGTTTGTGGTTGGGTGTTTGGTGTGCCTGATGGCCTCGAGCGTAACGCTTGGAACTCCACCTCCCGTTGCCGCGCCGGTGGATACGAGTGGTGAATTGGCCAACCGTCAGCAAGTCGCCGCGTACCAGGGAGCGAGCAACGCCAATGTCGCCAAGAGCAACGCGCAGAGGCCGATTACCTTTTCGCTGGATAGTTACCGCGCAACCGCCAACCATGCCGCCGGCAATGATGGTTCGTGGCTAAGCGACCCGAAGCCGTTCCTGGAATACGGCTACGGTCATAACCGCGCCAAGGAACGTAACGGCCTGACTACCGATACGCATACCGTTACCGGTGGCGTGATCTGTAAGACGTTCGCCGATTTCCAGACCGGCGCTATCTTCAGCTTTATCCATGCACATGGTGATTCGGCCGGGCGTAATGGCGTCGATTACGATGAAGACGGGTTCACCGCCACTTTCTTTATCAGCAAGAATATCCAATGGTTCTACTTTGGGACATCGCTGACCTACGGATACTCCGGCGGGATCGCGCGGACCAAGCCGGCCGCCAACCGCTTCCGAACCAAGATCGACTCAAACACCCTGGTCGTCTGTCCGTACATCGGTGCTATTTACGTCAACGGCCCGTTCAGCGTGTCCACCACCCCGACCTACGTGTACAGGTATCAGGACGTGGCCTATCGATCCGGAATCAACCCTTCGACCTCCGAAGGCATCAGCGACGGAACCTTCGTACTGGCCAATAGAGCTTCCTACGCAGTCAGTGAGAAATTATGGGTCGATTTCAATTTCGACTACAACCAGATTATTCACGAAGACGAGTCTAAATACGCCCAAGGCAGCACGGACAGAGGCTGGTTGACACTGGGACCGAAATTCACCTACTACATTACTGAAACCGCTCAGATTTACCTCGGCTATACCGCCACTGTCGCAAACGACGATTTCGAAGACCATCAGATTAATGTCGGATTGGATTTCCGTTTCTAAAATAACGGATGCCGTCCACAGCATATATAAACCGGAGCGGAAGCCGGCTGAAAGGTCGGCTTCCGCTTTTTTACGAACCGGCAAGGCGGTTGCGGAAAAAGAAACACGGGTAATGCGGATTTACCAATGAGGCGACGTTGCACATTCTTTGGCTTTTTCCTGACGACGGTGGTAATCGCTTCGGCGGCAATTCAGTGCAGATGCGCCGACAGACCTTTCAGTCCCGTCGCCAGACCGGCGATTTCGACCAGGTATCGTGTCAGTTTCGACAGTATCGTTAACGTCGGCTACAAATGGCGCAGACCGATGCACGGTTGGGCCGCAACGGAACTCATCATCGAACGGACTCTTCGGCAATGGTACTCCCGGCTGGAAATTCGCCCGAAGTCAAGAGACCTTCCTCTGGAGGATTTGAAAGTTGCCCTGGAATCGCTTCCGTCATCCGATCAGACGGACATCTCGATTGTCTATCTTGCATCGTCGCAGACCCGGCAGGGGCAGTGGGAATTTACCCGTGGTACTCGTCGGGTTTCCTGGCCTGACCTGTTGGGTTCGATAAACATCAGGCAGCATCCCAGGCGCATTGTTCTTCTGGACGCCTGCCATGCTTCTGGCGTTATGCGATCCGGGTTGTGGTCGGACCGCTTGGCGCCGTCGTCGTTTTTCGCCTCGCTGGAAGGTGAGCGAACCTACGAACTCAATTTCCGCAGCCCCTTTCGGCTGGACCTGCCGAGGCGATTCCCCAAAGCGAACGCCTGGCTGCGCGAGAACATGCCGGCCGATTGGGACGGGAAAACCAGTTTTTTCGGGCTTATCTGGTTGCAGGCATTCCTCAAAACCGCCCACCCGCCGGAGACACAGGACGACTGGAAGGTATTCCTTCGCCTCTGCCGGAAAGAGTCCGAAGACTTTCGGATCACCCACAGCCGGAGACTCTCCTCCACCGTCAACGGATACGTCGCTCCCAGCGTGAAGTAACGTTCGGTACTCTCACCCCGCATCCCTTATTCCCACACAATGCCCGCATTAAATCAGTGGTGGTCAGTGCAGGGCGGTTTCGGCGGCTTGGGCGGCTTGGGCGGATGCGAAGTAACCGGAGGTATGGTTTTCACGGGCCTGTGAGCATGACTATGCCCCGTTCTCGGACGGCGAGGCTCATCATATTTCGAATCGTCGCGATATGGCTTTGGACCCGGGTTTATGTAATCCTGCATTAATTGAATATACTGCAGTTGCGCTTCCTCGATCTGGTCGTCCGGTGCGTTTTGACTTCTTAGTTCATCCAAACGATCCTTGGCCCTGTTTACGTTGGCCTTATTCGTCTTTTTGTCGTATTCCGACGTATCGGCCTGATACTCGGCCTCCCTCGCCGTGCTCAGCTTGCGGTCGCGACATCCGTTGAGGTTGATAAGGATCATCAGAAAAAGAAACGCCAGTACCCAGCTCAGTTTGCTTCTAAATATTCTCATATCAGTCTCCTTTCTGGCGGCGTGATCTCCGGCGGCGTTGAGAAATGCACAAGCAATCGCAGCCAAAATATCCCGCTGCTATTTTAGATAAACTCTCTTGGCGCCCCGGAAATGTTCGGCGCCATATAAGCACCTTCACTTTGATGAATTATACCTGAATCTCGCCAAATTGTCCAGAAATCTCTTCATGAAAAAACTCAAACCGTCTGTTTTTTTCAATTGTTTGTGATATATCTTAAACTGATCGATTTTATTGTGTGCCTGTTGTTATTTCCTGTTTTTTAAATTCGTGCAATTCCCGCCTTCGTCCCCAGGGGACTACGGCGTGGCAGGCGTGTAATTCGTGGACTTATCACGGCTGTGGCGGTTTTTCGCCGCCGTTTTGAGCGGTTTGGTATTTTGTCCCGCCATCCCTCATTCCCACACGGTACCCGCGTCAAATCAGTGGTGGTGGCTTTTGCAGGGAGGTTTCGGCGGTTTTGGCGGATGCGAAGTAACCGGAGGTATGGTTTTCACAGGCCTATGGGCGTACTTGTGCCCCGTCTCCGGACGGTAATGCTCGGTATATTTAACGTCATGGCGACTGGGCGGTCCTTGCCCGTAATGATTATCGTAATCTTCATCCGCGCTCAAATACGCCAAGTGCGCCAGATCTATCTCTTGACGCGGGGCGTTGTTTTTAATCAGATTCTGCCAGTGCCGGTAAGCTTCTGTATTCTTAGTTCGCAGCTTTTCCTTTTCTTCCTGGTATGCCTGAACGTCGTCCTGATATTTTTCTTCCATCGCTGGGCTCAGCTTTCTGGAGCTACCGCGAAGGATGCAGCCGTTAGCGAGGATCATCAGGAAAAGACTCGCCAGTATCCAGGTGGTTTTGCATCGAAAGATTCTCATAATCTTATCTCCTCTTATGCGGCCAGGTCTCCGGCGGTCTTGAGAAATGCACGAGTAGTCGCAGACGCCGGACTCCCGCCGCGATCTTCGCCCGACCAGAGTTGAATTACGCAGATATGCCGGGCACATTATAAGTACCTTCACTCACACATATTATACACGAAACTCCCCCCTAATGTCCAGAGATATGTTATAATGAGAAGCGTAAGTGAACGACCTGATTTTCTGGCGGAGTTTATGCGACACGTTGTTGATCCCAGTAGTCGGTCCACAAATTGAAGGGAGGGCGAATTCACACCGCAAGTGTAACGGGTCGTTCATGGGATACCTCTACGGGCATTCGGTAGTTGAGGCACTTTCGCGGCCGATTGTTCAGTTGCCAAACATACGACGCAATCTGCCAATCTGTCAAATGTGAAAAGTCCATTGCTTTAACACTATACGGTTTGCGTATCTGTTTCCCCCGACCGTCTGGCCTGTGTTCCCCGCTATTTTTTCTTCGGGGGCGGGGCAACTTTGTGGCCTGTGTCTTTTACGCGTTTTCTTACACGAACGACGGGACGCGGTTCGGACACCTTAAACTCCAACCCAGTAACTTCCAACGTGAATTCGGTCCCTTTTTTCCCCAAAGAAGAAGAATAGACCTCGGTCTCCACTTTTGCCGTGTAGGTTCCAGGAAGCGTTAGATCAAAAAGCAATGAGAGATTAAGAGTCGCAGAGTACGACTCGCCCGGCTTGATGGGCTGTGGGCTGAATAGGGTAAATACGGTGGGTTTCTCTTTTGCACAGCGCTGCTGGCCGAACCTCGTAAAGGGAACCTCTTTGCCGCTTGGCTGCTGCAGTATGTTTATTCTGAAGTCCCGATAAAGGACGGTAGGTCCATGGCGAACTACCTTTCCCCCTCTATTGGTAACGGAGATTTCCAACATTATGGGATATCCCGCCACCTGCTTGGGCCTGATCTTCAGGGCCATCTCGACATTGTTCTTTAGATTTTTCTTCACTGTATATTCCTTCAGCACCTTTGGTACCTTCGGGATCGGGACTTTCACTGTTTTCTTTTTTTCGGCCAACAGGATACCCGCGCCCACCATACAAAATGCAACCACAATCGATACGTATCTCATTTTGATTCTCCTTAAATCAATGTTCGTCCATCTACTCGTTGTCTCGCACGGCTACAGCACCTTTACCGTTTGCGTATCCAGTGGCCGTGCCAGGGAGCCTGCCATAGCCCGGAAGGAACATCGCCCCCCATCTTTTACAAACACAAAACGGCTTGCGTTTCCTATTCCCCTCTCGATTGCTACGACTTCAGATACACCCTAACAATCTTGAGGTTTTTCTTGTAAACGTTCTCGGAGATTCTTAGTTTTCGTAATTCCACATCAACAATCGCAATCGCACGTTCCTTTGTCAAAGTCGCCCTGAGTACACTAGACAGGTGTAGAAGATCGGTCTTGGACTTTGGTTTCTTCTTCAGCGAATCCAGAACCGCCTTGGCTATGTTCCAATCGCGCTTGCATAATGCATACCTATATGGTGTTTCAAGTGGCAATTCGAAGCTGTGAAACACCGGTATACGAAGCGACACGTTAGAAATGAGAAAGTCGAGGCTTTCCTTGTTGCGAATCTTACCTAACAGCAATATAGCCTTTCTTCTTTCTTCGTTAGGCCGTTTTTCATCCTTTGCCACGGCGATTAAGGCCTTGGCAATCTGGTCGAGTTTATTCGTCACATGGTTGATATTCGCCTCCCATGTGTCGGGCTTGGCGGCGTCAATGGCAGGCCTCTCCGCCGGTTTGCTTGCCGCAGATCCACCAGAAAAAACCACGGCAGGCACAGCCAGACACGACAATAGCATCACAGTCCAGACTTTCATGGTACTTTCTCCTAACTGAATTTTGATTCTTCGTACTTTATCAGACATTGAATTACGGTCCACCTGTTACGGTAAACGGCTGTGTAGTTGTCTCATTTTTCTTGCCTCCTGATGCAGTGCTCTTGAATGTACTGAACTTAAATTCGTCATTATTGACAAACGCCGCTTTTCCTGCGGTGTGGGTTACTGTAAGAGTAACTCGAGTGTTCCCTGCCTTGGCGCCATTCCCTTGCCACGTACCATCTCCCTGCTTTGTCAACGTTCCTTGACTGCCATCATCACTCGTAACATCCCACTCATCATCAGTCTTATCGTACTTGACACTCCAACCTTCTGTTACAGCATTAGTGGCATTCACAGTAACTGCAAGGGTTCCTTTGTCACTTGGAGTACCTGTTGTGAGTTCCGGAGCACATGCAGATGGGCTGGCATTGTCTTCAACCCATTTACCGTCGGCATTCCGCTTCACGTAATAGACACAGTGCCAGTCGTACTTGTCGGATGCACGCGACCCTTCCACAGTTGTATTATCTAAAAACGCCGTATCCTCAAGTTTGATCCTAACCCACTCCTTAAAGGTATAGCGATTAATATAGAACCCCCACCACCCAGCAAGCAGGTTAGAAACAGAAGGAGAATCCCAGGAATAGATGTGTTGGTTATTTGGACTGTTATCGTTAGCTGACTCATCAGATGGCCAATCATCATTGGGGAGCTCATTATCTTTCGGTGGCTTTTCCATTAGCAAAAACGGGAAGTACCTATTATATGTCTCCCAGTTAGTAATAGTCTTTGTCCCAACGGAGATGTAATAAGTATGACCTGCGACCTGGCGAGTACCATCCACTACGATACCAAGATCTTGGACGCCATCAGGGACTAATTCGAACTCATACAGAATTCTCCCCCCGAACCATGAGTTTGTAGGTCTCATGGGTCCATGCCCATACCTGGAACCATCTGTAGCTTTTTGGGTGGTATTGATCAAGGATACAAGAGCGGCCTTATTCAGGTCTGGCAGTTGGCCTTCCGCTCCTACCTTAGGGTTATGTGCCCAGCCAGTGGCGGCTCGGCGGGTATACCAAGGGTTGGTCCCCTCCCCAGCCGGCCGAGCTGTCTTGTTAACCCACGCGGCTGTCGCCTTGACCGTATCTTTACAGTCCTTGTATTTCCACTCAATGACGATGTCTCGCAGGCTGGCGCTGGCTGCGCGGGCCTCGACATACACGGTCTTTGTGTCTGGCAGATCGCCTATTGCGTATTGCTTTTGTCCGTCCGTAAGTTCCACCTCGGCTCCCACTGTCGCTTCAGCCGTAGCGTTTGCGCCGCTACCACCCGTTATATTAACAGTAGGTTCGCTCGTATAACCGCTACCGCCGTTCGTAACCGTGATGGCAGTAACGACACCGGCTGCCACTGTCGCAGTGGCCGCAGCGTCTGTGCCGCCGCCGCCAGTTATCTCGACAGTAGGTGCACTCGTATAATTGCTACCGCCGTTCGTAACCGTAATGGCGGTAACAGCAGGCGCCTTGTTGGAGTTCTCCCATATTTTTACATTTCCTGATACAACCTTCAACGTTACGTTGCCGCCGAGGTTAGGACCAGGCTTGCGGAGGATTAGTTTCATTAGATCTATTTCATCGCGACCGGCATGATACACCTCGCTGTCACTGATATAGGCGCGACTCAAAGCCTCCGTCAGTGTGATGACCTTCGTTTCCGTATTGATGCTTTGGATAGTTCTGGCCTCGCCTTCAGAACCCCAGATTGTTGAGATGGCAATTTTGTCGCTTACATGGTAACCGTACACACTATTTACCGTCACCGTAGTAGCACCTTGACTCGCGCTGGCCGTGAGCGTAGTAAGGGCCTTCTTGACGATTGTATCGTCTTTATCCGTTCTTCCATCACCATCAGTGTCGTTCAGGTTGGCTACCGTGGTTGCTCCCCCGCTCTCTTCACCATCGTCCGGAACCAGCGATCCGTTCTGGCCATGATAGATGTCCAAATCGACCTTATCTAAAACCGTAACCGTGTCGGTGTCAGTATCAAGGGGGTTGTTATTTGTATCTTTCAATGTCGCTGTAACCGTAACGTCTAAAATGGAACTGCTCGTCTTGATTCCTTCCACCCAGTAGTTTTCATTCCGCTTTGCAACTGACAGACTTGTAATAACCTTGTAGTCCTTGTCCCGGAACTTTACTTTGCCGCCGGCGTCTGAACTTGCCAGGGAAATCGTGCCCTCCTCCGTGCCCGTCACTATAAAACTTAGAGGCAGAAAGTCACCCGTCGCGGAGCTCTTCGCCACATGCCAACCTTCGACGAACACCGTAACCGTACAAGCGTTCGCCGTGTTGCAAACGACCATAACGAACAAAACCGCAAGGCCGACCCAAACCCGATTTCTCATAATTCGCATCTTTTTTCTCCCTTACTTGTGCTTGCACGATTCCAAAAATAAGAAAACCACCCGGCTCATTGTTCTATCTGCCCAAGTCGAGCGAGGCACTCCTTTTCACGCTCCCCGAAATACTTGGCCCACCTGAGGTAAATCTTCTTGCGCTTTTCGTCTTCCGTCTCCTTGGCCATCTTATCCAGGTGCGCCGCTCGTCTGCGCACCAAAGATACTCTCATCGTGAGGTATTTCACCTCGCTTTCGATGTGTACGGCGATGAGGGCATCGATGGCCACAGCCGTCTGTTCGTCGGTGAATTTCTTTGCAGCCGAGTTGAGGAATACGGCGCCTTCAGCGTACTTGCGGGCGGTGGTGTAACCGGCGGCAAGTTGCTCAATCGCGGCGATTCGCAGCGAGGCGTTCTGTGTCGTATCGAGGACCTGCTCCAGCCATTTCCTGGCGCGAATCGGCTGGGGCTCTGCCTTGAAGCGAACGCTTGCTTCGCCGTAGGCCCGCGCCAGCAGCCAGAGCGCCTTGGCGTCGCCGGCGGATGCGGCTGTTTTCTTGTCCAGGAAGGCCAGCCACTCTTTCCGGTCAGCCGCGTCGCGGTAGGCGCGGGAAAGAATGCGGGCTACGACCAGTCGCGGATTTCCCTGTTTGTCGGCAAGTTCGGACCGGACGGTCTGGCGCGTCTCCGGCGTGCCGAGCGGGGCAGCGTAGTACCAGTAACGCCGGGGCCTCTCGGCGGGGATTTTGTCCTGCCCGGCCAGTCGCGCAAGGGCGACGGC
>JAUVIQ010000266.1 GCA_030592655.1 Planctomycetales bacterium
GAGGGCGAGTGGTTCGTCGGTTCTCGCGGCGGAAGCGCCGACCATGCCGCCATTCGAAGCGGCGAGCGCGGACGGATTGCGAGGGTGGGTTTCTTCCCGTTCCACATCGCCGAGACCATCGCCTGGCCCGACGGATTGGACCTGGTCATCGCCAACAGCGGCGTCCTCGCCGCCAAAAGCGCCGGCGCGCGCGATATGTACAATCATCGAGTTGCTTCGTATAACCTCGCTGAGATAATACTGAGACAGCGGAGCGGGATACTTCACACAATTGAACACCTCCGTGACGTGAACCCCGACGCGCTGGGCGTATCACCAGCCGAGGTGTACCGGGCGCTGAAACTCCTTCCGACGTCGTTGACCCGTCGCAGCGCAGCAAAACTCATCAAAGGCGAATCGGACAGGCTTGAGGAAATCTTCGCCTCGCACGAGAATATCGGTCCGTACCGCGTGCGTGACGTAGCGGTGTTCGGCGTCAGCGAGTGCCTGCGGAGTGATATGTATGCCGACCTGCTGCGAGAGGGCAGGGGCGATGAAATCGGAACCCTGATGCGCATCAGCCATGACGGCGACAGATTGGTGCGATATTGCGCAGGAAAAACCGTCCCGCACGCAATTGCCTACTGCGATAGACGCTTGGAAAGGCTCATTACCGAAGTTACCTCCGGCGACCCGGAACGTTGTGCCGACGCCGCTCTCTGGGCCCAGCCGGGGCGGTACGCCTGCTCCACACCGGAGATTGACCTGCTGGTCGATATCGCGTGTTCGACGAACGGCGTATTGGGTGCGCAATTGGCCGGGGCGGGCCTCGGCGGATGTGCCATGATCCTCTGCCGGTCAGATGCCGTAAATCAGGTAATGTCCGCCCTGCGAAAGGGCTACTACCAACCCCGAGGCCTGAAATTCGACGTCCACCTCTGCCACCCGGTAGCGGGTAGCGGGATTTTGAGCATATAAAAAAGAACCCGCTCCCTGCCGGTCGCGGCTAGCCGCGAGTGGGAACGAGCGGATACCTCTATTCCCCGGCTGATACATTTTCCTAACCCCCGTCCCTCATCGACCGATAAAATACATATCATGTGTGGAATAGTAGGATACGTCGGGCGCAAGAGCGCGAAACCGGTTTTGATTGAAGGCCTGAAGCGGCTTGAGTATCGCGGATACGATTCAGCCGGTGTTGCGATCATCCGCGACGGTCAGTTGCACCTATGTAAGTCGGCAGGTCGCATCGCCGGCCTGGAGGATCGCCTCGATGGCGAGCCTCAACTCGCAACCGGTACGGTCGGCATCGCCCATACCCGATGGGCTACGCACGGCGCGCCCACCGAAGACAACGCACACCCGCACACCGATTGCACCGGAAGAATCGCCGTCGTCCACAACGGTATCATCGAAAACTACGCCGCCCTCAAGCAGGTACTCGAAGAAAAAGGCCACACCTTCAGGTCCGAGACGGATTCGGAAGTGCTCGCCCACCTGATAAGCGAGTTCTACCGCGACGGCGACAATGGCAGCGATCTGCCTCGCGCCGTTCAGCAGGCATTGCGCGAAGTGGCGGGAACTTATGGCCTGGCTGTGGTCTGTGCCGACGAGCCGGGGATGATAGTAGCGGCCCGGAAGGGTTCGCCCCTCATCGTCGGGGTCGGAGCCGACGAGTACATCGTCGCTTCAGACGCCTCAGCCATCGTCGAACACACAGTCAACGTCATCTACCTCAACGACAACGAAATGGTCGTGATAGATGAAGCCGGTCTGCGAACGCTGACCATCGACAACGTGCCGGTCTCCAAGCAGGTCCAGCAGATAGAGTGGTCGCTGGAGCAGATAGCACTGGGCGAGTTCGAGCATTTCATGCTCAAGGAGATATTCGAACAGCCCGAAGCCTTGCGGAACAGTTGCCGAGGACGATTGAACATGCGCGAAGGACGCATCCAACTGGGCGGAATCGAGCACCTTTCGCGCGAGTTGGTCAAGACCCGGCGCATCATTCTGACGGCCTGCGGGACGGCGTGGCATGCCGGGCTTATCGGTGAATTCCTCTTCGAGGATTTGGCGCGGATACCGGCGGAAGTCGAGTACGCCAGCGAGTTTAGATACCGCAACCCGATAATCGAGGACCGCACGGTGGTAATCGCCGTCAGCCAGTCCGGCGAGACTGCCGATACGCTGGCGGCACTTCGTGAGGCCGAGCATAAAGGCGCGATGACGCTCGGCGTGGTCAATGCCGTCGGTTCGACTATCGCACGCGAAACGGACACCGGGGTCTATCTTCACGCCGGACCTGAAATCGGCGTCGCCTCCACCAAGGCATTCACCGCGCAACTGACCGTCCTGACGCTGATTAGTTTGTACCTCGGCCGGCGACGGTTCATGTCCGAAACGACGCTGAAGCAGTATATGGAAGAACTCCAAGCCATTCCCGACAAGATCGAGACGGTCCTCGCCCAGTCGGACGCGATAAAACAGGCTGTGGAAGCCTGCGTTGATCGTGATAACTGGCTGTTCCTCGGGCGGGGATACAACTATCCCGTCGCGCTCGAAGGCGCGCTAAAACTCAAGGAGATCAGTTACATTCACGCCGAAGGGCTTCCTGCAGCCGAGATGAAACACGGACCTATCGCCCTGATTACCGAAGGGATGCCCGTGGTTGTCGTAGCCCCTCGATGCGGGACTTATGACAAGATTATCGGAAACATCGAGGAAGTTCGCGCCCGTGGCGGGACAGTCATCGCAGTGGCCACCGAAGGCGACGACCGCATCGCCCGATATGCCGAGCACGTTTTCTACATCCCCGATTGCCCGCCTGCACTTCAGCCTCTGCTTACCGTCGTACCGTTGCAATTGCTTGCATATCACGCTGCCGTCGCCCGCGGCTGCAACGTCGATAAGCCACGCAACCTCGCGAAATCAGTTACGGTTGAATGATTGCGGACCCTCGGTCCCGTGGGGATTGTGGATTGCGGATTGCGGATTTTTTCCATCGACCCGCCATATCGCCGGTATGGAGAAGAAAAACGCCATTGTCGTTGGTATCTGAACGTGCATTTCGGTTCTGCCTTTTCTTCAGGATCAACCGTCCGCAAGTTGTTGCCTGCGAAGGACTTCCCTGGAGAGTGAGCGATTAATGGCAGCCAGTTCCAACATGCCGGCGAGATGCGTA
>JAUVIQ010000258.1 GCA_030592655.1 Planctomycetales bacterium
ACCGTCTGGAGGCACTTCCGCTACGCTCCAGTGCCTCCAGACGGTTACATAAACTTATGAAAAGTGTAAACCATGTGCCCGGTACAAAGTGTAAAGCATGTTTCCGGTTGCACAATCAAACGTCCCGATGGGACTAATAAATATACACAGATGAAATCGCCAATAAACACAGCCGAAACCAGGGACTGATACACGACAGAAACAAAACTTAAAACCCGCCAGAAAAAAAGGTCGCTCACGAAAGGTGGACCTCGCTTCAGAGTAGGGACACTACATGTCGCTCCGGCCCAGCCTACTCGCTATGAGGGAGGGGATTTTGGTGATTTGGGAATCGGCACTCAATAGGTTATCATCGTCCGGAGAGGCGAAAGCACGAACCTGATCGACCCCGGCAAACTCGGTAAGCCAGACATCAAGATCGGTGGCCTGTGCATATGGGTGCATGGACGACAGTTTGATGATGCGCGGGATTATTGGGACGGGAACTGGCTCCGTGTTACTACCCACTACGGATGTGGCTCCTCTCATGTATGGGCTACTGGGCCGATCCTCCACCTATCAGAAGTTGCCACGTGGGTAGCAGAACTGGAGGAACTTAACAAACAAGCCCAAGGCTCTGCTCGACTGAAGTGCATCGAACCGAACCTGTCTGTGGAAATAGATCTGCGGTCAACCGGGAGCGGGGAAGCCAGAATTGAGATAACACCTGACCATATGAAAGAGAACCATTGGTTCCTGGAACACATCGATCAATCTTATCTACCCTCTCTGATTCGGGCTTTGGATCGGCTTATCAAGGAATACCCCGTGAGAGGACGGCCAAGCGAGTAAGGACTGTCGGGTGAGTTACGGATGACCAACCTTCAACATGTCAAGTCGGGAAATACCGCTTTGAAATTTGCTCTGGAGCCAAATCGAAGGTGAGTCCGATAGAGAAGATAGGGTCTAGGGTTTTGGGGCTTGGGACTAGGAAAAGACAAAAAAACAAAACCAGTAACAGATTTACTGATCAACTGAATACCGGATACTATAATATCCACGCCCACGGACTGCGTTCCGTGGGTTTATAAATCGGATGGTTACAAAAATATGGACAGGGATAAAAAAGACAAATCGAAAGAGGTTGAGCAGGACGCCCCGGCGGTTCCGGCGATGTCGGCGTGGCGGTTTGTGCGGTATTGCCTTGTGCTGCTGCTGGCGGGGGCGACGGTGCTGGCTTGGCTGAGCGTGTTGAGTTTTTCGCCGACTGACCCGCCGGCGACGGTCATCTACCCCCCGCCACCGGTTCACAACGCCGCAGGGCCTGCCGGCGCTCACGTAGCCTTCGGACTGATGTACTGGCTCGGCGGCGGAGGGACGTACGCGCTGCTCATCGTGGCGACCGTCTCGGCCTGTGTTATGCTGCTGGGCGGACGGATTAATCATCTACCCTGGCGTCTGACGGGTCTGGCGATAATGGTAACGGCCTCGGCCTCGGCTTGGTATATCATCTCCGGCGGTCGCGGAATCCTCGGCGAAGGCGTTGGAGGGGCGTTGCTGAAAAATATGGCCGGTACAGGCGCCTGGCTGGTGCTGATAACGTCGTTCGGTATCGCGGTAATGCTAATGGCTGACAGCCTCGTGCTGAAGTTACCGGCGCTGTTCAGGAAGATTCGTCTGCGACGCGAGCCGGTATCGTTTGAGGAGGCTGTCAAGCGAGTCAACGCCCGTGTCGCCAGGCCTGACCGGGAATCGCCCCCTCGCGCCGTTATGCCTTCTCCGCAGCAATTGGTCGGGGCCGCCTTGAATGGTAAATCCAAGCCGAGAAAGCCCAAACCTGTACCGTCGGCGAAATCCAAGTCCCCCGCCGAAGCCGGCGAATACGAACTTCCCGACATGGACCTTCTCGCCGAGCCTGCCGGCGGATACCTCGAAAGCCAGGAAGCGCTGGTGGCGGAAAAACGCGCCATCCTCCAACAAACGCTCGACGATTTCGGCGTTGACGCCCAGGTCGTCAGCCACATGACAGGTCCGGTTATTTCGCTGCTCGAACTGTCGCTTGCGCCGGGCGTGAAAGTCAGCCGGATTTCCTCGCTCGCCCCCGACATCGCCCGCGCGCTGGCAGTTCCGGGCGTTCGCGTGGTCAGTCCCCTTCCCGGACGCGACACCGTGGGCATCGAGGTTCCGAACCTCGACAAGGAAATCGTCCGCCTGAAGGAATTGATGAACCTTTCGCCCGACAGCGTCGATCGGATGCACATACCGCTGTACCTGGGCAAGGACGCCTCCGGCGAGCCGATTGTTTCAGACCTGGCCGCCATGCCGCACATGCTGCTTGCCGGTACTACCGGGTCGGGAAAAAGCGTGTCGATTAACGCGATGATTGCCGCGATGCTGCTGACACGAACGCCCGAAGACGTCAGGATGATCCTGATCGACCCGAAGATGGTCGAGATGGCGGCATTCGAGAAAATCCCGCACCTGCTCTGCCCCGTCGTCAACGACATGCGTCGCGTCGAGGACATCCTCGAATGGGTCGCAGCCAGGATGGACGAACGATACGAACTGCTCAAAGAGGCCGGCGTTCGCAACATCGTCGGATACAACCGGCTCAGCGCGAAGGAACTTTTCCATCGATTCGCAGCCGAAACAGCCGAGGAAAAATCCCAGATTATCACCCACATGCCTTACTACGTCGTCATCGTCGATGAATTGGCGGACTTGATTATGACGGCATCGAAGGAGGTCGAGGGGCACATTATCCGCATCGCCCAGAAGGCCCGCGCCGTCGGTATCCACATGATTGTCGCCACCCAGCGCCCCAGCGTCAACGTCGTTACGGGCCTGATAAAGTCCAACATCCCCTGCCGGTGCTCCTTCCGCGTCGCCTCGCGCCAGGAAAGCCGCATCATCCTCGACCAGAACGGCGCGGAAGTCCTGCTCGGACAAGGAGATATGCTGTTCCTCCAGCCGGGGACTTCCAACCTCGTCCGCGCGCAGGGAACCTACGTCGATGAAGCCGAGATTCGCGCGCTGGTCCATCACGTTCGCAGCAACGGTCAGCCGGAATACCTCGACGAACTGGTGAAAATCCAGACCACCAGCGTCGATTCCGACGACGGACAGCGCGACGAAATGTTCAACGAAGCCGTCGAGATTATCCTGTCGAGCCAGCGCGGAAGCGTTTCCTTGTTGCAGCGTCGCCTCCAGGTCGGCTACAGCCGGGCCTCTCGAATAGTCGATCAGATGGCCCAAGCCGGCATCCTCGGCGACTACAAGGGTTCGCAGGCGCGCGAGTGCATGATGAGCCTCGAAGACTGGTACGCCCTCCAACACTCCACCCAGACAGACCCATCAGGCGCATCCGCCGCAGACGGAACGTTCACCAGCGTGTAACTTACCCTAACCGTAGAGGTTGCTTGGCGAAGCGGCAGGGTTTATGATGGTCTCATCAGAAGGAGCCGGTTATGA
>JAUVIQ010000109.1 GCA_030592655.1 Planctomycetales bacterium
CACCACGGCCAAGTTTCCGCTTCGCTCCAACTTGACCGTGCCACCCGGCAGGATTTTCTGTACCGGTTATTTCTACATTTCTGCATCAGCCTGCGTCAAATCATCTGTTTTATCGCCCACGTTGCAGCCTCGGCGACAATGGGCGATTCGTGTCGTGCGAGGCGTTCAAGTGCGCTCCGGTCGGCTGGGTCGGGCGCGTTGCCGAGGGCGATTGCGGCATTACGCAGGAACATCTCATATTTCGCACGTCGGGCTGATGAGCCGCGAGTCGCACGGTCCCAGTCGGACCATTCCCACCGGATTATCTCCGCCGGTGTCGCCGATGCCAATGCCGCGGCTCGACTGAGCTCGCCGAAGTCAGGACCGCGAATTTCGGCATCACCGGCAGGGACATCGCGATTGTACGGGCAGACCTCCTGGCAAATATCGCATCCGAAGACCCGCTGACCGCAGGGGCGGCGCAACGATTCGGGAATGGATTGACGATGCTCGATAGTGAGATAACTGACGCAGCGGCGTGAATCGACCATGCCGTCGTCCTGAATCGCGCCTGACGGGCAGGCTTCGAGGCACGCCCGGCAGGAGCCGCAGCGGTTTTTGACGGGTCCGTCAACCGGCAAAGATAAATTGACGACGATTTCCGCCAGTAGCAGGTAACTTCCGAATTTCGCGTCTATGAGGCATCCGTTCCTGCCGATCCATCCGAGTCCGGCGGCGGCAGCCAGTTCGCGTTCGAGTATCGGCGCGGTATCGACGCAGATGCGTGCCCGGAAATTTCCGCCGACCGCGTCGGACAATTCGGCGACGATTTTCCGGCAGCGTTTACCGAGCACGCGATGATAGTCGCGTCCGCGAGCGTAACGTGCGATATGCCCAGCGCCGGCGTCATCGCCGGACGGAGCGTAAGAGGCGGCCAGGCAGATAACGCAGACCCCGTCGTCGGGTTCGCCCAGCAACGACCGTACGTCGCACCGGCGTTGCGGCTCCTTCGCCAACCAGGACATCTGCCCGTGATAGTCCAACGCCAGGAATCGGCCGAAGCGTTCGCCCCCAGCCGGAGTATCGGCAGGAGCGATACCGACACGGACAAAGCCCGACTCGTTCGCCAAGCGAACAATCATCGCCTTGATTTCAGAAGGATCGACCATAAAATTGGGGACACCATACTACTTTTTTTCTTTTCCGGGTCGTCCGGCAAACAAGGACGACCCGGAAAAGAAAAAAAGTAGTATGGTGTCCCCAATTTTATTTCTTTATCAGGCGTGCTTCGCCCAAGTCCACGTGGTCGCCGACGTCGATACCGTCTTTGCCGAATTCGACTATTACGGTCAGTTTCTTCACTCCGGTAACGTCGCAGCGAATCGGTAAAGCCTCTTTCCCGCCGGAAAGTTTTACGGGTTTTAGCAGTTCTTTCCCGTCGCCGAGGATTTTTAACGTCGCGTCGCCCCGCTTCCCACCGGCGAGGTCTATACCGGCCGATGCGGCCAAGAGTGTGAATTTACCGTCGAGATCGTAGGTCAATTCGCACCGGCTGTGCATCCCGATCCCTTTGGCGAAGGTCTTTTTACCGACGCGCAACGGTCCTCCGGCAGAACTGCGATCTCGCCGATAAGGGAAAACCACGTCGCCGAAAAGCCCCGCCTGGACTATCTTTTCCGGTTTGAGGTCGGATAGATACACGAATCGGTTCGAACGGAAGCGGATTTCCGCCACCGCCGAGAGATTAACCGCGCCGGCGGTAAGACCGTCAGCCGTTATGGACAGTTTCGATTTGTCGAGTTTGAGGGACGTGAAGGGCACGAGCGAACCATCTTTCCCGATAATTCGGCCTGTCGGAGAAACCACCTTTCGCGACACCTTGGCCAATTTGATTACGCGAACAAACTCCATGCCTACCGTGCGATCCGACTGATTGAACCGGAACGTAATTTTTTCAGGTTCAATGGTTTTTAAAGCCCCGGGGACGGGAACCCAGTTGCCTTTTTTGTCTTCGGCTACCAGGTAATCCTGTTTGCTGTTACGCAGAGACATTTCCTCGCAGCGTTTTTCCAGACCTGTCGAGCGCCGACCTCGTTTGGGAAGATATATCGCCGCAACCGAAGACATTTCAAAGGCTGCATCACCAAAAAGACCGCACTTGGCGGTAATCTTCTCGCCGCTCATCCCGATGCTCTCGACGCCGACCATCCCCCCGCCGACGAGAGTGATAACTTTCTGGCTTGGGCGGTTCATCAGTTCCAGCGAATCGGAAAACCGTATCCGCCAGAGGTTGCGTATGGGAACCTTTCTGGTGGTCCGGTCCGCCGTCCGAAAGACCGCTTCTGTTTTACCGACGCTTATTATGTCTCTGGCGGTAAAAGTTTCACCGTCGATGAGGACGATTTTCGCCATGCCTTTGGAAGAATCACCCCCGGCTGACGCAGGGGCAGTAGTGGGATTTTCCCCCACAGACACGCCGGCGACCAGGAGCAAAATAATGCAGGGCACAAAAAGTCTGATGTTCATAGATTTATTCCTACTCGTTCCGTTCCGATGCCATTCTTTTGAAATAATCCCGACTCATTCCACGATAGCGTTCCGGCATTGTCTCTCTGAAGGTTTCCATCAGTTTTTTCTGTTCCTTCGGCGGGAGTTTCCCCCAGTCGTCGGTGCGATTAGAGGTATGGACCTCGCGAAGGCCGCTGGGCACGAGCGTGTCGCCGGCGTTCACCAGTTTGCTGACCGTCTCTCCCTTCGAGGGGATACCGATACCGCCGGCCGGACCGGGCTTTTTACCCTGCCTTTTGCCCTTGCCTTGGCCTTTGCCTTTACCTTTGCCCTTACCTTTACCTTTGCCTTTGCCCTTGCCTTTACCTTTACCCTTGCCTTGTCCTTGTTGGGCGTTTTCCTCGGCAGTTGCGATAAGGTCGCTGAGCATAGCGACGATTTCCTTCTGTCTGGTCTGCGTGGTTCGCCCGCTGTCGATACCGGTAAGGCGTTTCTCGACTTTGGACATTTTCCCGGCGATGGTCTTGAGGGGATCTTTGTAATCGGCGGCGATTGCATCGGCGCGTGCGGTCAATTCATTGGAGGTTTCAGGGTCCAGAAGTCCGAAACTGTCCACCCACAAATTATATAGCGTCATCGCGTAATAGTATCGGTTGAGTTTCTCGTACGTCCTTCCAGCCTTAAGCAGCGCCAATGCCGAAAAACTGAACCTGTCAGGCATCGCCTTGACAAGATCGGTGTATGCATCGACGGCGTCTTCGCCGAGTCCTCTACCGGCAAGGGCTTCTGCCAGACAGAACCGCTTGGCTGCGGCGAAATAACTGGTGTCGCGTTCGCTGATAAGCGGTTTGACCGCGGCGATAGCGCCTTTGTGGTCGCCTTTACCCAACAGGGTCCAGGCTTTTCCGAATCGCTTATCCACCATCGCGAAGGCCTGGCTGATACGCCTGGCGTTGTCTTCCCACGTGTTTTGGGGTTTGTCGGAAAGCACCTTCAGGGCCGCTTCCTTTTTATCCGCGTCGAAGAGCACCCCGTTTCGAATATCGACTGCTACCTGATCCCGCTCCATAGACAGGCGACGTTTGCGGGCCTCCTTGATAAACGTATCAAATTCCTCTTTCGTCATCGTCAGGTCCGTTATATCCAGGCCTGAAGATTCCGCAGGCTTCTCGGCAGGGACAGCCTGTGCGCCGACGGAGCCGACCGATGTCAATGTCGCCAATATCGTGATAAGAATCTTTTTGGTAATCATGATCCTTCACCTTTCTTCCATTCTTTCGGAGCCGTCTTTGGTTTCACGCCGCCCGTAGCGCCGCTTTTGATTTTTTCGTTGAGTTCCGTCGTCGTACTAGCGACGCGGGATTGTCTCTTTGCCACGATTTTGTGCTGAAGTTTCAACTCGGTCGTCGAAGCCTCATCGCTGCGTTTGTTTGCATCCAGCACCATTGTTCGATTGTTAATCTGCACCTGGAGGCTTCGCAGCATTTTCAGTTCGGCTACAGGCGGGACCAGCGGAGGTTTTTTACCACCACCGCCGCCGCCACCACCGCCGCCACCGCCGCCTTTCTTCTTTTTGCGCCGGCGTTTCTCTTTCTGGAGGGCATCGACCAACTCTTCCAGGCTCTTCTCGATCCCCTTCTGCACTGATTGCGTCAACGGGCCTGCCTTTTTTCTCGCCAGCAGGTTCTGGACATTCGTCAGGTCCGCGCAAACCTCTTCGAGCACCATCGGGAACACAGCGGTGGTTCCTTCTGTGCGAATCCGAACGAGAGCGCCATCGACTTTCTTGGCAACTGCACCCTCTCCGTCGGAAAGGTCAGCCAATTTCAGTATTTGAGTTCTTTGGTATTTATCGCCGTCGCGTTTTTCGTAGGTCTCACTTGTTACTTTCGTAAGTTCTTTTTGCCTTGCAAGGGCGTCTTTGAGTATCTGCTCGATCTTTGCGAGTGTTTCTTCCTGTGCGGCGGCCTTGGCCTTATCGATGGCGCGTTCGAGTTCTTCAGCCGCCTTTTCGAGTTCCTTGACGGCTTGGCCCTGCTTATCGCAGGAACATGAGGAATCGCCCTGACTCATCTTCCCGGCTGCCTGTTTCATTGCTCCGGCGGCTTTGGCGACTGACTTCTGGCCGGGCGTAGGTTTGCCGTCCTTGGAGGACTTTTTCATGTCCTGCGCCGTTCTACCGGCCTCTTTGGCGGTTGCTTTCTGGGCTTGTGCCTGCCTCTTTTTGTCGGCGTCTCTAGCGGCTTTTTCGAGTTTTTTCGCTAATCTCTCAAGACGCGCCGCTTCTTTGCGCATCTGCTCCAGCGCCTTTTTCTGCGAGCCTGCAGCGGCCTTTTTGTTCTGCTCGCCGAGGCTCCCAGCCGCTTTGCTCATGTTCCCGGATGCTTTGTCGAGATTGCTCTTCTGGTCGGAATCGCTTTTTGAACCCATACCGGCTTTTTCCTCGACGGCCTTTACTGCTTTTGACAATTCGGAAGTCTCGCCAGCGAGTTTTTCCTGCTTCTTCACCAGGGGCGAGGACTTGCTCGAAGCGCCGAGTTTGTCGATGGCTTCGGTGAGTTTCTTTTCAGCGGCTTTCAGGTCGGCGATCGCCTGTCTCTGGTGGGGGTCGGCGGCGCGGGCGTTTGTAGCAGCCAGTTTATTCGCGGCTTTGGACATTTCGCCGGATGCGTCGGAAGTGCTTTTGGCGGCGCTCCGGGCGGCCTTGGCCGGCGCAGAGGCGCCCCGACTGACTTTATTCAACTTGTCGATTACCTTATCAGCCCGCTCCTTCAGCATCTTCTGTTTTTCAGAGGCCAGGAGCAACTTTCCCGGAGTAGCCTTGGCGTTCAGTTTGTTGAGGGCTTCCTCATCCTTTATCAGTTTGCGAATTTCACCCCTTGCGTCGGAAAGTTCCTCGATTGTCTTGCCGGCGGATGGGAGTTCATTGGTGCTTTTCAGCGTTTTTTCCTGCTTTTTAATCAGTTCTTCGAGTCTCTTTCCGAGTTTTCGAATTTCTTTTGCGAGTTTTGCGCCTTCTGCCGCCAGACGAGCGTCTTGCTCATGCTTTTCTCCGCGATCTTTAAGGGCCTCGACTTTTTTGAGGAAGTCCCCCAACTCCGCGGCGCGTTTATTTAATGCATCAGCGCTCATCGGCACGCTCTGGAGCGTCGCGAGCACCTTTTTGAGTTTTTCCACGACGTTTGCCTGTTCGGTGCCTGCCATGGTGGTCAGCCCCTTGGTGAGGTGGGAGATGACCTTCTCCATGTTGTCGTCGATAAAGGCTCGCTGGGCCTGATCAACTGCCTGTTTAATTGCGCGGGCGGCTTCCGGTTCGTCTTTGGCCAAGTCTTCAGCCACTCTCAGCATCAACTTGGTCAATTCCTTGAATTGCTCCTTGAGGGACTGTTCCTCATAAATCAACTCCGTATCGACTTTCTTTTTGACCTCATCGGCATCCGCCGGTTCGGCCGAAGCGGTATTCAGTCCTGCTCCCCCCGCTGCAATAATCAACGACACTCCCAGCAATACCGCCGTGAATCCTGTAATTCGCTTTGTCTTTATTCTGTTTATCATTTGTCCTTCTCCGGTTTAGTCGTCGTGTCGAATATGGTTCCCGTATCTTTTTCCGCCTCCCGGCGAATTTTTTCGCGTATTCTCATACCGGCTTTGATTATCAAATCCAGGCGGTTTTCCAGTTCCTGGCGCCTTATATTGCGTTGCATCACTTTGAGTATTTTCTCCAGTTCCGTGTAAAACCCGTCAGCCGTATTCGCCGCATCGGCAGTGATTTGCCCCACAACCGATGCGTCAGTTCCTTTAGACGCACGAGTCAGCTCTGCGCCGAGATTAATCATAGGTTTTTTTGAAATTTTCAGAAGAGGCTGGATGATCTCCGACGACAGGATTTGTTTCTTCACCTGCGAACCCACGCGATTGTAATTCATTTCGTCGAGGACATCGCCTAGCCTCTGTGCCGCTGTAGCGCACTGTGCGGCTATTTGCCTCTGGGCCATACCGGCGACACCCAGTTCCCGTCGAACCTCCGCGTCCAGACCCGTTGAACCGATCCTGTCGCCGACGGCGCGGACTTTATCCTTGACCTGCCCCTGAAGCATAACGGTACCGACGAATTCCTGGCTGATCTCTCTCTGGATGCGAACCAGTTCCGTCATTAATTCTTCTTCGGAGACGATTTTGAACGTCTGGACCAGGCTTTTGCTTGTATTGGGACCCCCGAATGATTCGGGCATGGTATCGCGGACGACCGTATGTACGCGAATCAGGGATCCGACCTTCAGTTTCATCGGTTCGAGTTCCAGTTCGTAAATAATTTCGACGTCTTCGGTTACCGGTACGCCGGGTACGGGCATTTTCTTCGTCGTCGGAGCCGGAGCCGTTGTCGTCTTTGAAGGCGTTACAATCGTTACGCACACATCGAATCGGCCCACGCCACAATCATCGTGCCCCTTGATTATCAGCGGTATCCGCGCTTTTGCGGTAACGTCAGACCTGACACCTTTACGATTCATGCTCACCGTAGGCGGACGGTCCGGGTCGATGCGTATGGCGTACGTCGCGCCGTGCTCGTTCGTTATCCCTTCGGTGTCGGTAAGTTCAAACTGTAATTTCATGGAAGACTTTTTCGTGCGTTCCGGCAGATAGAAGTGTCCGGTGAGTCCCTTTAGACCGGTCTTGGTGCTTCGTTCGGACGTTTTATCGGTGCTGACAAGCCGTAAAGGCGTTTCAACTTCCTTACCGTCAAGCAGCAATCGTGCGCCGGCCAATGGTTTGTTGGCCCGGCCTGACAGGGAAACGCAACTTCCCGGAGGGACGGTCAGCACGCCTCGCTCAAACTCAATCTCACTCTGCGGGCGATCCATATAGACCGGGTACTCGATCTTGAACCTCACGTCTATGAGTTCCGGAGGATCGACCACTTTCACATAGCAATCTCTCGTCGTGGCGTCATTTCCCGTTACATAGAATTCAAACGGTTCGGCTACGTTAGTGAAGTTTTTTACATAGATATTTCCACCTGCGCCTGCGCCGGAAACGTTTTCAGCAACCGTGCCAAGACCAGGAAAGTCCATGTGAAAAGTAACTTCGTTCGGTACGACGTGATCGGCGTCGGCTTTGACCGTTACGTTCAGGCTCCTTCCGCGAACAACCCTGAACTGCAATTTTCCGTCCACTTCCCGTCCGCCCTCAATGCTCAGATATGTTTCCTGAGGCCATTGGACATCCGCAAAAAGGACGTTGCGCTTATACCACAAACCCATCACCTGCGAATAGCAGACGCTGTACAGCACCAGGATGACCAAGGCCGCTGCCGGAATGGACAACCGTTTCAATGTTCGTTTTGACTCTACCGGTCCGTTCGCGTCCAGGCTTTCCATCAATTCACCGGCCTGGTGGGCCACTTTTTTGACCATGGCTTCCGACGCGCCCATGCGGGCCTGGCTGTGGGTTGCGAACTGCAACGTGCTGATGAGACGGTCGTCGAGAGCGCCGTAATGATTCTCCAGCACCAGCGCCAATTCTTCTGCGCCCATTGGTACGCGAAGAGGCCTCAGTCCGAACCGCCACACAACGTAAGCAATTCCGGCAAGTGTCAGAAGCACAATCAACCCTCGTTGAGCGCGGTCCATGTGCAGTGCATAGTCGATCCCCAGCGTCAGGAAAATTCCCGCCACCAGCGCCAACACTATCCACACCATGGCATTACCAAAAAGATTCGCCCGCAACGACCATTTCAGCGAATTCAACTTCGCGCGAATATCACTTGTTACCAGATTATCAAATACCATCGACTTTCCTCAATTTCCAATTTTCAATTTCCGATTTCCAATTGCGGAACGCCCCAAGGGGGAAAGAACACCAGCCGGCTCTTTCTGTTTTTTTGTCAATTGAAAATTGACAATTGGAAATCGGAAATTGTCAGGTCATATTGTTTTTCTTTCGCAGTATCCATTCAGCCGCCAGCAGGAGGACTATCAGTATGATTGCCAGCGGAACGTCCCAAAGTTCGTGCGGAATGTCATTGAATACGGTCATCTTTCCGTGCGGAATCATCTTTACCAGGCGGTCGCTTTCGTGGACCATCATAAAACGCTTTTGAGAAGCAACGCTCTTGAGTGTGGAAGGATCTGATTCGGGATGGATGAATTCCTCCCTCGGAAGCGTTACCGTAATCGTTTTACCGGCCACTTCGCCCTTATAGGACGGATCGTCCCTCATTGCCGTCAGTTCGAAAGTCCCGACTTTCTTGAGCGGTATAAGCGCTTCGTAGTGCCCGCTGCTGGTCCTTTTTCTGGGATCGCGTATGAGTGTTATGGTCTGAACCGCACCGGTAGTGGTTTCGACCATGTCCACCTTGAACTTGTCCTTCGTCAGCGGTTTATAACTGCGATCATAGGCTTCGACCCTGATTTTCATCTCTTCGCCCACGGCAAAGCGGTCGGAACCGGTGGTAATAATGATGCGTTTTTTCTGAAGTCGCCCAGCCGCAAGGAAATCCACCACGTTGGACCAGAACTTCTGGTAAAATATCCCGTCCTCAACAGCCTGCCATCGCCAGATTTCGTCGGTCCCGAAGTAGAGGCTCCGCCCTTTACCGTAATACTGAACGGCGACTATCGGGGTTTGTTCGCCGTCGGGTCCTGACATACGATCTGTCGGATCGCCGCTGACGACCAGCGCCGAGGCAAGAGGCTTCATTGAAACAATCGGATGTGTCCAGTAGATGCCCGGAAGAAATTTCCAGATGGCGGCGCTCTCCTGCGGACGTCGTCCCAGGCGTGTGGCAGGATGCTCCAGACCCAATGCCGTCGGGACCATAACCCAGGAGGTAGGCTGACCGCTGGCGATGCGATGGACGATACCACCCGACCGCTGACCGAGAACCACCGGAAGCAAGTCTGAAAGCGGTTTGAAGGGACCGCTTCCGGTAAGAATCCTGTCGCTGTTCTTGTTCGAGGCAATGTAGCACAAACCACCGTGATGGTCCGAAACAAAACTCTCCAGCATACCCACGAACTGCCCGTCAAAACCGTCCTTCGTATAGGCGGGATCGTAAAGGATTACAGTGTCATAATTGAACAGTTCCTTGGGGGTGCGAGGTAGTTGCTTGAGTCTCATCTTCTCGGTGGAGGCTTCCTGGTTGAATTTCGCCTCGGCGTCCTGCTGCCAGACGCTGAAGTCGTATCGCTCCAGGTTGTGATGGAGAAAAGCACGCAGACGGTGGAGTTCC
>JAUVIQ010000017.1 GCA_030592655.1 Planctomycetales bacterium
AATTTACTTATCTGAAAGTAGCAGGCTGACAGGTTCAGGTTCGCGTCGAAATCTTCCGGTTTGAGCACGACGGCGCGGAGGTACACCCGGATGGATTTACGGAGGTAGTTACCGGCTGATTTTGCGGTCCTGGCGGCGTCGGCGAGGAACTTGTACGTTACGCCGAGGTTGTAATGCGAGCGGAAGGCGTAAGGGTTGGCGTCGCAGGCGTGCTCGTACGCGTTGGCTGCCTGCCGGTGGTCGCCCTGCTTGCGGTGGATGTCGCCTATTGCCGCATGGGCAAGCGAGAGGCTCGGATCGGTACGGATCGCCTTTGCCAGTTCCGCCATGGCGGCTTCATAGTCCCCACGGTCCATCGCCATCTTACCGGAGACGTAGTGATTAATGGCGGCATCCGTCGGCGAGATCCATTCACAACCGGCAAGGACCGGAAGTATCATTCCTATTAATGTCAGCCACGCATATCTCATCGGCAACGCTCCTGTTTTTTGATTTTCACTGTCCCTAGTATTCTTTTCTGTGAGCGATTAGTCAAGAGTCAAGGAATTTTTCGCTACATGTGCGTGTGCCCTGGAACCGCTTGACAGGACTTATCCTGAACTGCTAAAGTTGCTGTTCGCTATGTTCTGTCCTGTACGTAAATGAAATAATACAAAAAGGAGTAAGGAAATGGCAATTTCCGGCTTGATGATGATGCTGATGCTGCTTGGCGGGGGGGGCAACGATTTGCTGGACTTCATCTCGCCGGAGGCATACTGGAAAGCCAAGGGCGTTGAAGTTACCGCCGGGAACCTTCTGGCCGAGTTGAAGCCGGCAGGCGCTGTAGATACCTCCGCCCTGATAAAGCAACTCGGCGCTAGTGAGTATAAAGTGCGGGAAGAGGCCTCACGCAGGCTTACCGCAATGGGCCCGGCGGCTCTGCCGGAGTTGCGCAAGGCGGTCAAGTCGTCTGACCCGGAGATAGCCGGCCGGGCTGGAAAAATTATTCACGGGCTTTCCGGTAAGGTCCGGGCTCGTGCGGTTCGGCGCCTTATGGCCATACGCACGCTGGGTGAACGGAAGGATCGTCAGGCCATCCCGACACTGCGGAAACTGCTGAAATCCAAGACCCTGTTCGAGGCCGAGTACGCCCGCGCCGCCATCGCCGCCATCGAAGGCAAACCGTTTAAGCGTCCCGGCGCTTCAGCCAGGGCGATGCAGTCCGACCTCCGGCTGCTGCCGGCCAACTGCGGCGTCGTCGGCCAGGTCAGGATGCTCCCCGGAAAACCGATTGACATCAAACAGATACTCAAGACCCTCGGGCCGATGCTGCCGGAAGGCAAAACCGAGGAGTCGCTGGCGAAAGTCAACAAAATGATAATCTCCGTGGCTGATCGCGTCGGCAACATCCGACTCGACGGCGTAACGTTCGGCGTAGCGGATAACGTGGGCAAAGACGCCGACGGTAAGGACACCGGCAACGCCGTTCTGGTGGTCCGAGGGCTTTACAATCCTGCGGCGGTCCGCGAGGTACTGATAGAGAAGCGGGCAAAAAGCGAAAAGGTGGGACGGACGGAAGTCCTCCGGATCGATATCATGGCTGTAATTCTTGTCTCCAACGACCGGCTGGTTTTCATGACCGGAGCATCGAAGGAGCAACTTCCGGTCGCTCAAATGGTCGCCGCCCTCAAATCCGGTAAGGGGAAACTCGCCGGCGACAAGGCAATGGCCGGCCTTATAAAATCGGTCGATACCACCAACCCAGTCTGGGCTGTTATGCGGGTAAGCGAATCCTACCGCAAGGCCGAGATTCTGGCGCCGTTTAAGACCGTTACGCTTGTTGGCAAACGTAAGGCCAATCAGATGGACTTCACTCTCCAGGCCCGTGGCACCGTCGCCCAAAAGGTCGCCGCAGCCGTCGAGGAGTTCAATAAGTTGATAGATGAGAAACGCGACAGGATAGATCGCGGGGCCCTGAGTATGCCTGCGATGAAGCCCATAACCGAGTTCATCCGGTCCATCAAGGTTGTCGCCAACGGAGCAAACGCCACAGTAACCGCCCGGCTCAAAGGCGACATGAAAACGCTGCTCGGCATGCCGATGCTTATATTCTCGATGGCTATTAGTGAGACACGGGTGCGGCGGGAGGTGAGGGAGGAACCCATGCTCGGCGGAGAGGCGCCCGCGCCGCGATGAAATCCTCTGCAGGCGTGTGGCCGCAAACGGGCAGGAGGTTAGCGTGAGAGCCGGATTCGACAAGGCGGACCGCATCAAAAAACGCGGCGAGATTATGCGCATCTTTCGCCGGGGCAGGAGTGCTTCGGATGAATGGCTTCGGCTTCGCGTGCTGGCTAATTCGCTGGGCCGGCGGCGGATGGCGGTGGTGGTTTCGCGCCGGCACGGAAACGCCGTCCGGCGGAACCGTATCAAACGCCTCTGCCGCGAGGCATTCCGCCTCTGCCGGGGCGATCTGCCCGAATCGTTCGATTACATCCTCCAGCCAAAGGTCGGCACAGAACTAAACATCGAGTCAATCCGTGATTCACTCCGAGAACTTACTGAGCGTATAATGTAGAGTTGGGTGGCACGGTCAATCTGGAGCGCCCCCTGGGGGCAGGCAGCGGAAGATTGGCCGTGGTATGCGCAACTGGAGCCCCACGGCCAAGCTCCGCTTCGCTGCGCTTGACCGTGCCACCCATGTTCATCAACTTGTCTGTTACGAACTGCTGTGAAATAATGATTGACCATTCGGGAAAATCAGGTCTGATTGCTAATGTGCTGATACTTATGGTACGTTTGTACCAGGGTTCGCTTTCGCCTTTCATAGGGCGTCAGTGTCGGTTCACACCGACGTGCAGCGAATATTTCATCCAGGCAGTTCGCAAGAGGGGCGCACTTGTCGGTGGTTTGATGGGTTTGTGGCGGATCCTTCGATGCAACCCGTTCGGCAAAGGCGGATACGATCCGGTAAAGTAGAACAGAAAAACCATTGACTTGGCGTAGTCTGGTTTGGTATCAATTGTGTAGTTGTGATGTATCCGACGTGAATGTCGGGGGCGTGGCGCAGCTGGGAGCGCGTCTGCATGGCATGCAGAAGGTCAGGGGTTCGAATCCCCTCGCCTCCAGTCTTCGTCCCTTGGGGACGAAGACTGCCACGGCGTAGTCCCTTGGGGACGAAGCCGGGCTTTTTCCCAATCCGAAATGCGGAGTTGCATACCCATGCCCAAACTCGAAATTGGTGTTCTTGTTCGTCTGACCGATTCGCCGGCAGATGAAATTTGCAAGGTGGCGGATTTCGGGCTGCGGTATTGTCAGGTCTGCACGTGGCAGCCGGAACTTTACACCGACGCCGTCGGCCAGGCATTGACGGAAGCGGCCCAGCAGCATGGCGTAACTATCACGACCCTTTGGGCGGGCTATCCCGGCCCGTGCGTGTGGAACTTCATCGACGGGCCAAAAACCATCGGACTGGTCCCGCCGGAATATCGCGCGATGCGAGTCGAGGCGCTTCAGAAGGCCGCCCGCTTCGCCGCGAAATTCGCCCTTCCGTCAATTACCACCCACGCCGGATTCATCCCGGAAAATCCCAACGATCCCGAATTCGCCGGAACGGTCGATGCAATCCGACAGGTCGTCGATGTCTGCGGTGAGATGGGAATAGATTTTTGTTTCGAGACCGGACAGGAGACGCCGGTAACGCTGCTGCGGACAATCGAGCGGCTTGGGGGCGACAACGTCGGGATCAACCTGGACACAGCCAACCTGATTCTTTACGGCAAGGCCAACCCGGCTGACGCTCTGGACGTTTTCGGGCGATACGTCCGCGACGTTCACGCCAAGGACGGCCTGTATCCGACCGGCGGCGACGAACTCGGCGCTGAAGTGCCGTTGGGTCAGGGCAAGGTCGATTTTCCGCTGGTGATTTCCAAACTGAAAACGCTTGGCTACGGCGGGACGCTGACGATAGAGCGTGAAATCTCAGGCCCGCAGCAGATCGCGGACATCCAGGCTGCCGTCGAGTTCCTCCGCCCGCTGTGCTGAAAAAAAGCAATAGCAGGGATACAGGGGATGCAGGGGATAAAAACTTTTTTTCTTTCTTTTTTATTAAATCCTTATCCCCTGTATCCCCTGCATCCCTGCTTAATTTTTTTCAGGTGTGCACAAAGCGAGTTTGCCTGTAAAATAGCCGAATTATATCGGGGAGACAGGAGTAAGAAATGTTTCGTCCACAGATAAAAGTTCTGGATTGCACCATACGCGACGGCGGATTGGCCAACGATTCGCACTTTTCGATGGAGACGGTTCGAGCGGTCTATAAGGCCGCCTGCGCCGCCGGCATCGACTACGTTGAGTTGGGATACCGCAACAGCAAGGAGATGTTCTCGCCGGACGAGTTCGGCCCGTGGCGGTTCTGCGACGAAGACAAACTCCGCCAGGCAGTCGATGGTATCGACCCGAACGGCACGAAGGTAGCCATAATGCAGGACGCCCATAAGGCCGTGGCAGAGGACATCCTGCCCGCCGACGAATCCGTGGTCGATCTGATCCGCATCGCCACCTACGTCAAGGACATCGACAAGGCCATCCACCTGGCCCGCAACGCCACCGAGAGGGGCTACGAGTGCACGATTAACATCATGGCCATTTCGCACGAGGGTTATCCCTTCCTCGACGAGGCGCTCCAGCAGATCGAGGAGGAGACTTCGGCGAAGGCTGTCTATATCGTCGATAGTTTCGGGGCGTTGTACAGCGAAGAGGTGCATGCCCTCGTCGAGAAGTATCAGAAATATCTCAAGACCAAGGAAGTCGGAGCGCACTTCCACAATAATCGGCAATTGGCCTTCGCCAACACGATCGAAGCCATTCGAAAGGGCGCCAATTATCTCGACGGAACCCTCTTCGGTCTGGGCAGGGCGGCGGGAAATTGCCCGCTGGAACTGCTGATGGGATTCCTCAAGAACCCGAAGTTTGACATCGAGCCGGTCCTCAAGGTCATCGCCGATACGGTCATGCCGCTCGGCGAGAATCTCGACTGGGGCTATCACATCCCGTATATGATTACCGGAATGCTGGATGAGCATCCCCGCACCGCAATGGCGTTCATGAAGAACGGCGACAACCACGATTACGTCAGTTTCTACAGGCAATTCCTCGACGACCTGACGGACTGACGCGCGCGTGGCACCTTCAACCGGAGCGGAGCGCAGGTTGTGGGTGCTGGATGGACTGTGGAGCAGAGCACCCACAAGCTCCGCTTCACTTCGTTCCACAACGTGGTCCTATGGACCGCTACGCTTGAAGGTGCCACCCAACGCATTTCTTGCCATTAGCGTCTGTGCCGATTACCATCTTCGCGTCCCTTCAATATGAGGATGACTGAATGATCTCTCGCGTACACAGTTCTATTTTGCAGGGTATCGACGCCGTTGCCGGCGAGGTCGAGGCCGACGTCGCTCGCGGCGGGCTGGGAGAGTTGAAACTCGTCGGCCTGGCCGATACCGCCGTGAAGGAATCCGTCTCGCGCATCCAGGCCGCCCTTCGCAACAGCGGATACCGTTGGCCGGGGCCGAAGGTAACGATTAACCTCGCGCCGGCTGACGTGAAGAAAGACTCGGCTGCGTTTGACCTTCCAATCGCACTGGCTGTCATGCAGGCAGGCGGGATGTTCGCCAGCGAGACGTGCGACGACTTTCTCGTCATCGGCGAACTTGCCCTGGACGGGCGAGTCCGAGCCGTCAAGGGCGCACTGGCCACAGCCATGCTCGCACGCCGATTAGAGAAGCGAGGCCTGATTTGCCCCGCCGACAACGCCGCCGAAGCCGCCGTCGTCGAGGGAATAGAAGTCATACCGGTAAGTTTCCTCACCGAAGCCGTCGGGTTCCTGACCGGCGAATTGCCGATTGAACCTGCCGACGTGGACCTTGGGGAGGTTTTCAGGACGGCCAGCCGATACGAGGTGGACTTCGCCGACGTTCGCGGGCAGGAGTCGGCCAAGCGGGCATTGACCGTCGCAGCCGCGGGGCATCACAACATATTAATGATAGGACCGCCGGGCGCGGGCAAGACCATGCTGGCCAAGCGGTTGCCGACCGTCCTTCCGCCGTTGACGCCGGACGAATCGCTGGAGACGACGCGGATTTATTCCGCTCGCGGGTTGCTGTCGCCGGGGCAATCGCTGATGGCGACCAGGCCGGTGCGCACGCCGCATCATTCTACATCGTCGGCTGCGCTGGTCGGCGGGGGGATAATCCCCAAGCCGGGGGAAATCTCGCTCGCCCATCACGGCGTACTGTTCCTCGACGAACTGCCGGAGTTCACTCGCACCACGCTGGAGATGATCCGCCAGCCACTGGAGGACCGTTACGTAACGATTCCGCGCGTGCATTCGACGCTGAAATTCCCAGCCGCGATTATGCTGGTTGCAGCCATGAACCCGTGCCCGTGCGGATATTTCACTGACCCGAAGCGGCAATGCAAATGTTCGCCCGTTGTGATTGAGCGGTATTTGTCGCGGATTTCCGGGCCGCTGATTGACCGGATTGATATTCACATCGAGGTCCCGCCGGTCCCCTGGCGGCAACTGCGAGGCGACACCGAAGGCCTGAGCAGCGCGGACATGCGCCAACAAGTCCTCGCCGCCCGGTCTGTCCAACGCAACCGTTTCGCAACCGCAAATAAATCCGTTTCTTCTTCTCCCCTACTACCTACTACCTATGACCTACGACCTTCTACTACGACTAACGCCACCATGTCCAGCAAACAGGTCCGCCAATTCTGCAAACTCGACGCTGCCGGCGAGACGCTTCTCAAACAGGCAATGACCGAACTGGGCCTCTCCGCCCGCGCCCACTACTAGGTCCTCCGCATCGCCCGCACCATCGCCGACATCGAAGGCGAAGAAAATATCCAGTCGCATCATTTGGCCGAGGCGATACAATATCGAAAACTGGACAGAAGATTGTAGGAAAGGCGAGTCATGGACCTCCTTTATCTGGATTACAACTGCTTTCAGAGGGATTTCGATGATTCTTCTCAGACGCGCATCTGTATGGAGGCGTTAGCGTGTCAGGAAATCTTTGCCAGGGCGGAGGCCGGGGAAATTCAACTGGTCTGGTCGTTCATGCACGATGACGAATCGGCCCTGTGCCCGTTTCCAGAGAGGAAGTACGAGGCTCTTCGTCTTGCCAGTCTTTGCAAGATCCAGGTTGGGCCGGAGGAACAGGTGCGCGATTTGGCCAAGTCGTTCGAAGCACAGGCGGGTCTTTCAGCAAAAGACGCGATTCATCTGGCCTGTGCAAGTTATTGCAATGCCGCGTATTTCCTGACCTGCGATGACGAATTGATAAAGCGAGCACAGCAATTGCCGATTGGTAAAAAGGTTATTAATCCCGTACAATACATAGGGTTTCAGGTGACGTGATGAATAATGAAAAGACATTAAACGAGGCAGAGATTCAGATTCGTGGCATCGAAGCCCTGAATGAGGCCCTTGGTCCGTCCACGGCCTTGAAGTTCCTGGGGATGCTGCATCGTGAGCCGACCGATTACGTCGAAATCTCCCGCCGACTGTATCGAGGGCAGTCCGTTGACGACATCTTCGACAGAGCCAAGAAAGATTCCCGGTAAGATGGATGAGACGACAGGTGGCGTGGTCGCGGTGTTTGCCTGTCCCTTGGGGGCGACCACGTTTATGTTCGCGCGTCCGCTCTCATAATTGCCCACAAGTCATCGTGGGGAGCATTAACTTATAGATAGAAGGGGAAAAATGTCCAAGTCCCAAGATAACCAGGCAGTATCTTCTGCCCCTCAGCAGAATCACAGCAATCCCCTCGAAATCCTTTATGATAACCTTCTAAAGGCACTCGGACATCGAGAACAGGAGGTCTTTCGCTATCTTGCTCTGGTCGCACCAGCCATAGGCGGATTCATATGGCTCGCTTCTGTTCCTCCGCAAAAAACAGGATTGTTTATCGTAGCGTCTTTGGGTTTGCAGTTGATCTTGGTTTTAGGAGCGTCCTATTGCATCGCACTCTCCTATCATTATCGGTATATGCTTGCCCAGATTAGGAAAATAGAAGATGCTTTGAAAATCTCAAATCATATTATACCATTTTGGAAAAGGACAAAGACACAGAGCATCAAGAAAGCAAGGTTGGGATGTATGCCGTGGTGTTCACCGCCTGAGGTTATAAAGGTTTTCTGGTATGCATTCCTGATGCTCATTGTCCTATTATCTGTAGGAATTTGCCTGACAAAACCTGTCTGTCTTGTAATTTGTGTTACGGTGGTTTTCGGCACGCTGTCGCTTCTATTCGGTTGGATTGTTGTTCCTGTTCTCTACGGCTGTAAATTGCAGAACGTTTACAAAACGAAGGAGTAGGTGGCTACGGCTGAAATAATGTATCTATTATGGAAAGGAAAATATCATGGAAAAAGGAAACAAGAATATTGTGAAATGTGCTGGTTCTGGAAATCACAGGAGTCGCAGGCAGACCGACAGGAGGTTGACATGACTGCTCAGAGCCCCGAGATCAGGCAGAAAACAATGGCTCGTTTACAAGCTGTCCTCCGGGATATGTGTTTGAATGAAGCCATTGAATTGCTCCTGAACAGGATCATAAAATGTGACGGTAGACTGGATAATCCCCATGTAGTCACGGTGTTTGACACATCTTTCCTGATGCTTAACCGATGGCCAGACTGGTGGGATGACTATCTGGCAGCCCTTGAAAACCCGCCGCTGGAACACAAACTTATTGTTCCTAGAGAGGTCTATGGAGAGCTTCGGAAGCATATGAGCGATCCGGAAAAGAAACCCTTGGCCGGCGTGGCGTGCAAGAAGCTGGCCCAGTTGATAGAACGTGGCTGTGAGGAGACGTCCTTGGCTGACGTCCAGGAGGCTTCGTGTTCAGACATCATCGGGGCGGATTCGCCCATTGACCGAAAGCTGATCGGTTTCGCTGAATCTCTTGCGGCTCTCCCATCTACTGCGGGTGTGTTCTTGGCAACCCACGATGGTGGAATGATGCTCGATGTGGCCCGATTGCGACGGACCGGCGTTCGCGTGGCTACGCTCACCAAGGATGATGGTTGTGAGGCTATAAAGGATGTTCTTGTAGTTTGGTTGACACTCCACGCACCAAGGTTACTGGCCACGATTCGGGATGCCTAATGGCAGTAGCTTCATATCGTGCTTGTTCCGCATGTCATCCCCGTGGTCAAATGGCCGAAGCGATACAATATCGAAAATTGGATAGGAGACTGTGAGCTGCGAACAACACGAACAAAACAGATTATTGGCACCCGGTTCGCGGAATTTATGGATTATTTGACGGTGAGCGGATATGCTCGCCTTACTTGATATAACCCAGGAGAACAGACTATGAAATGTCCGGCATGTGGTAGAGAGTTGGTGGAAATGGCGGCTGGGGGTGTTACTGTTGATGTGTGCAAGGGCGGGTGCGGGGGCGTTTGGTTCGATAACTTCGAGTTGAAGAAGGTCGATAACCAGAGCGAGCCGGCAGGCGAGGTACTGCTGGATGTCGAGCGGGGCGAAGGCGTCCGCGTGGACCACTCGGCCCGCAAGAAATGCCCGAAATGCGACGACCTCGTAATGATGCGGCATTTTTCCGGCGTCAAGAAGGAAGTCGAGGTCGATGAATGCCCCGGCTGTGGGGGGTTCTGGCTTGACTTCGGTGAGTTGGCGCAGATTCGCAGCCACTTCGCCACCGACGCTGAAAAAGACAAGGCCACCGAGGCCTACTTCTCCGAAGAGGTCGGCGCGGAACTGGACAAAATGGCGGCAGAGAGTCAGGACAGGCTCAATACAGCCAGGAGCATCGCACTTGCGCTCCGCCATATATGCCCAAGTTGCCACATCCCCGGCGAACAGAAGTGGGGAGCCTTTTGAATTGCCGATTGCCGATTTTCAATTGCCAATTGTAAAAAAAAGAGTTCCCCGACGTTCTTCCAATTGGAAGAATGTAAAGGAGTTTTTCTGTTCAATTGGAAATTGAAAATGGGAATTTGGAAATTGCTGAAGGAGTTTTTGAGAACTGGTGAAAGACCAGTCGGCGTCCCAACTTCGATGGGATAAGCGGATTAACTGGTGGCTTTTGCTTATTGCGCCGGTTGTGTTGGCGGCGGCGACTATCGCAGCCAACCTGCTGGGGTTCGGACGCGACGAGTCCGGCGAGTCTGCTGGTTGGTTGGAAATATTTGCGCCGTACCTGGCGGCTACGGGGCTGATAATCTACGCTGAGTGGACTCTCGTTACGAGAAAACCGCTGTTCCTGATGCTGACGTTCCTGGCTGCAGCCATGCTGCTGCGGGAAATTGACTGGACGCATGAGGGCATAATTATTGCGACGCACCTGGGCATATACACAGCCTTTGTTGTCGTGGCAGTCAGTATGGTGATATGGCGGGAGAAAATCGCCGACGCGCTCAAGGACCGCTGGTACGTTTCCCTGCTGATTGCTGCGGTATGGACGTTTTTCCTCTCGCTACTGGTCTCCAGGCGGGTTTTTAAAGCGGGACGCCTTCCCGTCATTCCAAACGAGGATGAGATTCATCTCTTTCTGGAAGAGGCTGTCGAAACGGCGGGGCATGTCCTTTGGATTGCCGCTGCTATCATAGGTTCTTGGCGGTGGGGCAAGCGGAAAAAGCCGGTAGAGTCTGCGGGATGAAGAATGTTTTTGTAACATTTTGCGTGCTTGTTTTTATCGCTGTCGGCGTCGGCTGCGACGCCCACCACAACGCCAATGCAAAAAGGCTCATCAAACCGGCGTCCATGCCGGGCAAGACCATGCTGGCCTTTACCGGAACGGGCGAGCAACTCATCAAACAGGGGCGAATCTCGCTGCATCGCCGTCTCAAAGGGCTGGAAGATTGCGAAATTGACGTATGGGTAATCAACAGCCGCCTCGTCGATGCCGCCAAGCCGGAGCGGAAGATAACTCGCGGCACGGTGGTGCTGTTGCATCCGCTGCTGACGAGCAAGTCGTGGTTTTTGTCGCTCGGAGAAAACCTGGCTGGGCACGGATGGGACGTGGTGCTACCGGATATCCGCGCCCATGGCCGGAGCGGCGGGGAGTACATAACCTGGGGCGCCAAGGAAAAACACGATCTCAAGCGAGTGGTCGATCAACTCGTGCGGGAAAAAATAGTTTCTGATCGTATCTACATATTAGGCTCATCCATGGGCGGCGCGGTGGCCGTTCAGTACGCCGCAATCGAGCCTCGTTGCAAAGGTGTGATGGCCATAGCGCCGCCGGCTTCGTTCAGGAAGATTGCCCGGCGGATACTCCTTCTGGAAAGCCCCGCCAATGTCGAAGAGGCCTTGGTCAGAGCGGGGCAACTGGGCGGATTCGACCCCGACGAGGCTTCGGCTGTCGCGGCGGCGGGCAAACTGTCCTGCCCGCTCGTGATAGTCCACGGCGCGCTGGATTGCGTCGTACCGTTCCGGCACAGCAAGGAGATATTCAATGCCGCTCCCGAACCGAAACGGTTTATCCCGCTTCTTATCGACGGACACGCCTCGGAGATAGCGCGCGAGAAATGGATTGTCAAGCAGATCGACTCACTTGCCGGAATGGTCAAACCCGTCTCAGGCAGACTGGCTGAGGCCATTGACTTATCGGCAGGGTATCTCGTTCGCGCGTGCGGCAAGGACGGCAGGTTCGTATATCGAATCAATACGAATCCCCATTTTACCCCCAAGCCGGCGTATAACATACTCCGCCATGCCGGTGCGATTTACGCACTGGCGATGTACGAACAACGTCGGCCTGACAAGAAAACGCGAGATGCAATCGCCCGGGCGGTGCGGTTCCTCAAAAAGGAGGCTGTCGCGCCGATGCCGAAGAATAAAGACCTTCTCGGCGTCTGGACGCGTGCGCGTATAACCGGAAAGTCGGCTCCGATGCAGGTAAAACTCGGCGGCGTAGGGCTTGGGCTTGTCGCGCTGCTCGGTGCTGAGAAAGCGGGGGCTGCGAAGACGCCGATTGACGACCTGCGAAAATTGGGGCGGTGCATCCTCTTTATGCAGAAAACCGACGGCAGTTTTTATTCCAAGTACATCCCCGCGTGGGGCGGGCTTATCGGCGAATGGGTTTCGCTTTATTATCCCGGCGAGGCGGCATTGGGGCTGCTGATGCTTTACGAGAAAGACCCCTTGCCGCAGTGGCTCGACGGCGCTGTCAGGGCAATTACATACCTCGCTCGAAGCCAGGCCGACAAAACCGTCGTCGAAGCCGACCAATGGACACTTCTGGCAATGGCGAAATTGCTACCGATATATGATCGCTGCAAACAGCCGGTACATCGTGAATTGCTCCTGCGTCATGCCCGCAAAATCTGCAACAGCATCCTGGCCGAGATGACGCAGTGCCCGCCCGATGCGCCCCAGTTCGGCTCGTTCGGGGCCGATGCGCGGATATGCCCCGTGGCTACGAGATTGGAGGGGCTTCTGGCGGCGTTGACGTTCCTGCCGGCAGAAGATAAGGAGTTGCGAAAGCGGATAGGCGGGGCTGTGGATGGGGGAATATCGTTCCTCCTGCGCAACCAGATTCGCTCCGGGAAATACGCCGGCGGGTTTCGGCGAGCCGCCAAACTCCTGCATAAGGACCATCCGAAATTCAGCAAATCGTTCAACAGGCGAGCGACCGAGGTTAGAATCGACTACGTTCAGCACGCAATGTGTGCGATGATGCAGTTCGAGCAATTGAGACAGAAACCGGAAAATGAACGCAAGTGAAATTATTGAACATCTAGGCCTGGAGCCGCTGCCGGGCGAAGGCGGGTTTTACAGGGAAACGTATCGTAGCAGCGAAAAAATCCCCGCCGACGCGCTGCCGGAGCGATATGGGGCTGGCAAGCACATCGCCACTGCCATTTATTATCTCCTGACGCCGGAGGTGTTTTCGTCGATTCATCGGCTGATCAGCGACGAGATTTTTCATTTTTACCTGGGCGATCCGGTAACGATGCTCCAGTTGCATCCTGACGGGCATGGCGAGACGATAATCCTGGGCCCGGACATCGAAGCCGGCCAACGCCTCCAGTGCGTAGTGCCGCAGGGCGTCTGGCAGGGGATGCGACTGAACGCAGGCGGGCGTTTCGCACTGATGGGAACAACCGTATCGCCGGCATTCGACTTCGGGGATTACCAACCGGGGCAGCGGGATGATTTGATACAAAAATATCCTGACTTTGCGGAGATGATAGAACGTCTGACGGATGCGTAAGCGTGTAGCGTAGTCATAGTAACCACACTTGGCTTGTGGACTTGTTTTAATCAAAATAAGGCGTATGCTGTCAACGGCAACGGTTAGATGATTTTGCAACTAAACATTTTACACGATTAATTGAGAAAGTTCTTTCATGAAGGAACTCGAAGGAAAAGACCTCTTTGAAGATCAAGAACCTACAAACGGTCTTCTGGAAGCCGCTGACGCATTAGTGAGCGAAACAGAAGAGATTATGCGCACGGCCGGAACGGAAGAAGACCTGCGCATTGGGTTTGAGAAAATACTCGATCCGATTCTGAAAAGAATAGGCGTAGCCAGACAAGGAAAGTACGAAAAATCTGTGTACAAAGGAGGTCGCTCCGACGCGCTGCATGGTCAAGTGATAATAGAATACGAATCGCCTGGGTCTTTTAAAAGCAAGAAATCGGTCCACCACGCTTATGAACAATTAGTCGGCTATATTCAGGGGGAAGCAAAGCAACATAAAGAAGCCCTGTTCATTCTTGACCCCAAACTGGTCGGAGTTGGTTTCGACGGAAAGCAAATATTCTTCGTTTTGTATCAGGGGGACAGATCGGAACTGAAACTATCATTGAATAAAAAAGATTTTATTCAAGTTGGTCCATACCCGCTGGACAGGCAAAGTTCCCGCACATTCTTAACATATATGCGTGAGTTGTCTCGCAAGCTTCTTACCGCGAAAAATCTGGCTGATGATTTTGGCCCCAATAAAAAAATAGCAAGATTGGCCGTAAGCGCCCTTGTTGATGCTTTCAGGAATTGGACTGAATCGCCACGAGTGCGAACATATTATGCGGAATGGCAAAGGCTTTTTGGAATTGTTTACGGGGAACACTTTACCAAACAGCAGCAACTCGAGGTGGAGCATCTCATAAATCTTTACGGCGTAAGAAAAGACACTGGATTTCAAGAATTGCTTTTTTGCGTCCATACATACTTCGTATTCCTGATGAAGCTTATTGTGGCGGAACTGTTATCTGTCGCCAGAACGTCACCGGCGTATTCATTCTGCGACGATCTCGCTCACTGCCCTGCAAAATCGCTTCGTGTCAGGTTACGCGAGGTCGAGGAAGGGGGGATTTATGCAAAGCAAGGAATTACTAACTTTCTTGAGGGTGATTTCTTTCGTTGGTATTTGGATGCGTTTTCGCCGCCGGTACAGGATGCCGTCAGAGAGATTGCTCGCGGCCTCGCCGGTTTCGACCCGACAACAACAACATTGCATCCGGAATCTCACAGGGATTTGCTTAAAAAACTCTATCAATATCTTGTTCCCAAGGAAGTAAGGCACAAACTTGGCGAGTATTATACACCCGATTGGTTAGCTGAACTGGTCTTGAAGGAAGTCGGTTACACCGGAGACGCTACAAAGAGACTTCTTGATCCCGCGTGTGGTTCCGGGACATTTCTGGTTCTGGCAATACATAGGGCAAAACAGTATTCCCGGAAGAAGAAAATCTCGCACAAGGAAACAGCCAAGCGGGTAGTTGCCAACATATGGGGGTTTGATCTGAATCCCCTTGCCGTAATTGCCGCCAGAACTAATTATCTTTTTGCTCTTGGCGAACTCGTGAATGAGTTGTCCGATTTTGAGATTCCTATCTACCTTGCCGATTCAGTCCTCTGGCCTCGTCAAACAGGGCAACAAATGGATATAAATTTTGAAGGAGGAGACTATATTCCCATTGCCACATCGCTGGATGAACCGAAGAAATTTTATGTCCCGTTGTGTTGGATTAACGACAGAGGCTTTTTTATGAAGAAGGCAGCGCCTCTTATTGAGGAGATGGCGAAGAACGATTACTCCGAAGCAGAAGCGCTGAAAAGACTAAAAAAGAAAGGGCTTGTTTTTCCGCCAAATGAGAATGTCATAAAAAATTTCTACGGACAGATTCTAAAACTCGAGCGAGATGGTAAAAACGGAATTTGGGCGCGTTTTCTTAAAAATGCCTTTGCGCCGGTGGTTGCGGGAGAATTTGATTTTGTTGTAGGCAACCCTCCTTGGATTCGGTGGGGCTATTTGTCTCAGGACTACCGTGAGGCCACGCTTCCTCTTTGGCAAAGATACGGTTTGTTTTCATTAAAGGGACATGCTGCGCGGCTGGGAGGAGGAGAAAAAGATTTCTCAATGCTCTTTACGTATGCAAGTATCGATTACTATGTGAAGAATAAGGGCAAACTCGGTTTCCTTATCACGCAGGAAGTCTTCAAGTCGAAGGGGGCAGGAGAAGGATTTCGGCGTTTTCGTTTCGGGGACGAAGGACAATTTAAAGTTCTCAAAGCGCACGATCTCGTTTCCATCCAACCTTTCGAGGGTGCAGCCAATAAAACAGCAATGATTATCGTCAGAAAGGGGCCCGGAACAACTTATCCCGTTCCATATACAGTATGGACGAAAAAGAAGCGTATAGGCAGGATACCTACGGATACGCTGCTGGAAGAAGCACTGCCTGTCCTAAAAAAGACCAGGAAATCCGCACGTCCGATAGGAAAGGCAACAGGTGCGTGGCAAACACTGGAAAAGGGACAGGAGTCGCTGAATAAAATCGGTGGCTCGAATGCATACAGTGCGCGACTGGGTGCAAGGGTAGAGCCATACGGCGTTTTTCTTTTGGGAATCAATCAGGTAATGTCGGACGGAAATCTCCTGATACATAATATGGCTGGAATCATGAGGACTAAGAGAGACGTTCCCGAAATCCGAAATGCCTTGCTGGAATCGGATCTTGTGTTTCCTGCCGTAGCAGGCAGAGACATCAAACGCTGGAAGGCCACTCCGAATACATACATGCTGATGACGCAAGATCCCAAAACTAGAGAACCCTATCCAGAAAAAATAATGAAAACAGAATGGCCTCGCACATATGCTTACTTGACGAGGTTTAAAGACATTCTTCTTAGTCGTGGGTCAAAGACAGTTCGTGAGCTTGCAGAACGAACGGCCTTCTATGCAATGTTTGCGATAGGTTCATATACTGTTGCTCGCTATAAAGTGGTATGGAAGCGGATGGCGAACGATTTGGTTGCGGCGGTAATCTCGCAGCACAAGACACCGTTCGGTTATAAAATGATTATTCCCACTGACACCACGTCTATAATTGCTGTTTCAAACAAGAAAGAAGCGCACTTCATTTGTGCGGTCCTGAATTCGACTCTTGTAAGAGATTTTATCAAATCATTCTCTTCCGGAGGGCGCGGATTTGGGGCCCCCTCCGTCATGAAGCATGTAGGCCTGCCTGAATTTGACAAAGAATGCAAACTCCATAAGGAGTTGGCCGATCTTTCAGAAACTCTCCATGAGTTGAAGAAGCGGGGATCCTCATTGGAGAACCCACGCTTTGAAAGCAAAGTGGATAAGGCGGCATGCAAATTATTTGGCATCAATGGAGGTGGCCGATGAAGAAATTTGATGCATTAAAATGGGTTCGTAAGGTGCGCGACGACCACTACGAGCAACAGCGCAATCTCACAGCCGAGCAGAAGATCAAGCAAACAAAGACCGAAGCCGAGGCTTTCCGTGCTTCTCGCTCCAAGAATAAGGCTTCATCTCGACAAGATTGAAAACGGGCAAGGCGGCAGTTCGTGGGGTTTAAACATATAGTAAAGGGAATTGCTACCTGCCTTCCCGGCTTGGGCGGGTTCGCCTGCCGGAAAACCGGCGGGACGGATTCCGCACGATATTGCTATTCCGTTTGGCTTCGGCATCTGGTGATGATCCACCGGGCCGGTCTCGATATTCGCCCGAAGGTCGTCGCTGAACTTGGCCCTGGCGATTCTATCGGAACAGGCTTGGCGGCGCTGCTGACTGGGGTGCGGGAATACTACGCCCTTGATGTCGTCGAGTATGCCAATACGCAGGCGAATTTGAATATCTTCGAGGAGTTGGTTTCTCTGTTTAGTGAACGTCGGCCTATTCCGGGCAGGGATGAATTCCCCGAAATCACGCCGCAATTGAATTCGTGCAAGTTTCCCCACGAGATACTCACCGACGAGGACCTGGCTGAAGCACTGGCTCCGTCGCGGATTCAGGAAATCCGAAATGCTCTTCTACGTAACACGGGCGTCTCGCCCGTGCGGAAAGAAAACATGGCCGAGACGGCCATGATACGTGGCAAAGACACCATCAAAATCCGCTATTTCGCGCCGTGGTATGATTCCGGCGTGATAGAACCCGAGTCCGTCGATATGATTTTTTCCCAGGCAGTGCTTGAGCACGTCGAGAACCTGGCGGGCACTTACGAGGCATTGTATCGCTGGCTCAGGCCCGGCGGGTTTATGAGCCATCAGATCGACTTCGGATCCCATGGCCTGTCTAAACATTGGAACGGCCACTGGGCTTACTCGGATTTGACGTGGAGGCTTATAAAAGGCAAGAGGCCCTGGCTGATAAACAGGGAGCCTTATTCGACCCACCGCAACTTGATTGAGAAAACCGGCTTCGAGATTGCCGGCGAACTCAAGGCCGACGATATGTCGGGAATCAACAGGAATCGCCTCGCCGCCCGGTTCGCCGATATTACCGACGATGATTGTAAGACCATAACGGCCTATGTTTTGGCGAGGAAAAAGGCATAATAGGGCGCGTTGACGGAGAAAACCATGGACGAAATGGACGTATTGCGTGAAGAGTTGGAACACTACAAGGCCCAGAAGGACAAAATCCGTGACGTGGTCGGTCAGATCGGCGGGGCGACCAGTCACCGGCGAAACGCGATGATTAACATCGCGTTTCTTGTCGTAGTAGTGTCTGCCTTTGCGTTTGACCTGCTGCGACACGTAATGGGATGGGAAATTTCTATCCTGTCGCCGACGATCCTGCTGGAAGTGGCCGTCCTGCTGGTGTCGCTGAAAATTATCTGGATGATCCATAAACAGGCCAAGGTGGACCACTTCCAGTTCTGGATACTCAACTCAATCGAATTCCAGATGAACATGCTCTCCCGCCGGATAGCCGACCTGGACAATACCGTCCGAATGGGGAACAACGCGTCCGACAATGCCGACGGATAGTCATTCGGTTTCTTGGCACGCCTTATGTTGTTTTGTAGCAGATCTCGCCATTGCCGGTTTCCTTTTACGCCACGGTTTCGTGCGTGCAATAGTGCCTCTCGGCATGAAAAACGGAGATGATAATTTCCTGAAGATCAGGTACTTGACTGGGAGATAATAAGCGGCTAAACTACAATGTCGTAAGGCTTCGATAATATCGGATAACAAACATGATCCAGATTATCCACAGAGTGGCGCGTATTTTTGATGTCCTAAGCAGAGACCGGAACTGCAAATTGGGAGAATTGGCGCGGTTGACGGGCCTGAAAAAAAGCACACTGGGCAGCATCCTGCAGTCACTTCTCAGTGTGGAGTACGTGGAGAAAGTCGGTGAGGGAACGTACGCGATCGGCCCAGGCCTGCTTGCGGTGGCCTATCCCCGTCTGACGACAAACACACTTCTGGGGGTCGCAGAGAAGCATGCTCGCGACTTGGCTGCCGACATAAATGAACGCGTGGTGATTGCTGTTCTGCTGAACATGGAGTTGCGCTACATTACCGAGGCTGCGCCGCAACAAAGCGTCGTCGTGAGCGCCGAAGTATGGGCCAAGGATTCCGTTTATGGGACCGCGTCAGGTCGGGTGCTGCTGGCACATTTGGATGACAGCGATTTTAAAGTATGGCTTGACCTGAAAGGTCTGCCTGACGACGACTGGACTGAAATCACCTCGGCGCGGGCCTTGCGCATCGCCCTGAAGGAAATCCGTACTCGAAAGATGGCTCTCAAGCGGACTCCGGACGGACAGGCGCAATCCCTCGCCGTTCCTGTGTTCGGGCCCGACGGCTCCGCCTGCGCGGCCATAGGTGTTGTGCTTCCCGCCAGACGATTCGTGGGACGACACAGGAAAATGGTAATCGAAACCATTGAGAAGGCCGGAAGACGAATGACCGAGTCCATAACGCTACGAATGGCAGAACAGTGAGAAACACTCAATTTTGCACTACGGCCGATTTTTCAGCAAGGAGAACGATTGTGAACGACGAAGCCTTTAAGGAAAACTTACGGCGCTATGCGTTAGATCAGGACATCGACATGCTGGGATTTGCCAACATTGATCGTTTCAAGAATGCGCCGAGCGAATTCGATCCGCGCAATATCTATCCGAGGGTGAAAACCGTGGTCGTGATAGGCGTGCGAGTGCTTCGAGGCCTGATGGAATCGCTGGACAACAACCAATACATTCCATACAACGCGCACGGTTACGGCGGCATCAACGAACAGTTCATGCGGACCGCTCGCCAAAGGGTAGCCCGATGGATCGAAGACCACGGCTTTTCCGCCGTGCCGGTGATTCAATGGACCGGCACACCCCATCAGGAGCCGATCATGTGCCACCGTACCGCCGCCGTGGCCGCCGGCTTGGGCGAATTCGGCTGGTCGAAGGTTTTCCTCACCAAGCGGTTTGGACCGCTCCAGCGGCTGGGTATTGTGCTCACAGACGCGGACCTTCCTTCTGACCCCCTCCAGATCGGTCAGATATGCGACCATTGCATGGCTTGCGCGCAGGCCTGTCCTGCCGGCGCTATTCCCACGAAGCAGTCCCGCACCGTGGAGATAGAAGGCGTCGAGGTGCGCCACGCAAAAGTGGACATGTACAAATGTGCCAAAGCACACCATGCCGGCACGAAGGAAACGCATCCCCGTCCGAAACCTGACTTCGACATCTCGGACATCGACCGCAAGTATGAAGCCATGCTTCGCGACACCCATGACGACACTGATGACTATGTACTGGGCGTTCAGGCCGCGACAGATGTGCAAGAGCGATATTCGGACCCCCTTTTCGACCTGGTGAGCGGGCTGGGCAGATCTTCTGCCTTCTGCGGGGCGCGCGGCTGTTTTCGCGCGTGCCTGGCGCATTTGGAGGATCGGGGCCTGCTCGACAGAGAATTCGCCCACGCGTATCGGGCACTCACGAAACAGCAAGGCCGACCAAAATCGGTGGACGGCACCCGCAAGTCGCAGGGGAAGGTAGTCAATATCGAGTAGAAATGGTGCATGTGCCGGAGATGTCCCGAAAGAGTAAGCATCCGAAGTTATTGTCGTCTCCGATCTCCGGCCTTCCGGTTATGCGATAGTTGTGATACGATTCGCTCCATTATGAGCGTACTTACTCTCAAAGACATACAGAAGGCGGCTGATACTATTCGCGGCAAGGTCATTCGCACACCGCTGCTCGACGCACGCGACATCTCGCAGACGCTTGGCTGTGGGCTTTGGCTGAAACTGGAGAATTTTCAGTTGACGCACGCCTTCAAGGTCCGTGGCAATATGAACAAGATCGGGTATCTTCATGGCCGCTGTCGGAACGGCGTAATTACTGCTTCGTCGGGAAATCACGGGCAAGGCTTGGCCTATGCGGCGGCGACGGCGAATATCCCTGCCAAGATCGTGCTCCCGGAAGCTTCCCCGCAGACAAAGCGGGAAGCGATTATCAACTACGGAGCCGAACTGGTCGTAGCCGGCAGCGACTATCACGCTGCCTGCGAACACGCCCACGCATTGGCCGAAGTCGAAGGGCGGATGTATGTGCACAGTTTTGACGATCCGGAAATCATGGCGGGGCAGGGAACCGTTGCCCTGGAGATACTGGAAGATTTACCCGAAGTTGAGACTGTCATCGCGCCGATCGGCGGCGGGGGGTTGATTGGCGGGCTGTTGGTGGCGATAAAAGAAACCCGCCCATCCATTAAGGTTATCGGCGTTCAGACGACAGCCTTTCCGTCAATGGCTGAATCTGTCCGTCAGGGCAAGTGCGCCTCGGTACCGGAGGGGAAAACCATCGCCGACGGTGTGGCTGTCCGCCGGCCCGGGCAACTCGGCGTCGAAATTGTCAGGCAGTACATCGACGACGTCTGGCTGGTCGATGAATCAGACATCCGCGAAGCCATAAAGATGCTCGTCAAGCAGGTAAAAATCGTTCCCGAACCGGCCGGCGCTGTTACACTTGCGGGGATTCTGACCCGCCGCGACCAGGTCGCAGGCCAAAAAGTAGCCGCCGTCGTCAGCGGCGGAAATATCGACACCGACCTCCTGAAGGAGGTACTCTAATACTGCGTAACAAACAAATTGGTGAATATGGGTGGCACGGTCAAGTTGGAGCGACACGTAGTGTCCCTACGGGAAGCGGAAACTTGGCCGTGGCGGGCGTTCGACACGGCCAAGCTCCACTTCGTTCCACAACGTGGTCCTACGGACCGCTTGACCGTGCCACCCTTCAATTGACTATTAACGGAACACCTGACGGGATACATCGAAAAGGTAGAGAGGATAGAGCTAAATGATTCTGGACCGTTTGGAAAACTGCAAACAATACGCCGCTCTGAACAGCGGATTCGCCAAGGCCTTTGAGTTTCTCCGTCGCAGCGACCTGGCGGATTTGCCCGAAGGGAAGCACTCGATTGACGGCGACAGCGTCTTTGCGATTATCGTCCGCGCCGATGGCGTGGGGCGCGATAAGGCCAGGCTGGAAATCCACAAAAAGTACGTCGATATCCAGTTCTGCATCACGGGTTGCGATGAGATCGGTTGGAGGCCGACGGACTGTTGCAGCGGCGATGAGGGTTTCGACGAGGAAAAAGACCTCGGCTTCTTCAGCGACGGCGCCGAAGCGTGGGTGGCCGTTGGTCCCGGACGATTCGCGATATTCTTCCCCGCCGACGCTCATGCCCCGCTCGGAGGCGACGGACCGATGCACAAGGTCGTCGTCAAGGTCACCGTGGAGTAAAAAGAAAACCTTCCTTTCTACCGGCATTTCTTGACAGTTGCACTGTTGCGCTTATGCTGTGCGTGGCGTGGTGATGCTACGCATGACGCCGCTATACGGTTTGTGTTTGTGTGAATGGAGCGAGAATGAGCGGGAAGAATATCACCATTATCGGGTTGCAGTGGGGCGACGAGGGTAAGGGCAAGATTGTCGATGCCCTTTCCGGCGATTGCCGATACGTCGTCCGCTTTTGCGGCGGGGCCAATGCCGGGCATACCGTCATCGTCGGCGACGAAAAGTACGCACTGCACCTTATCCCTTCGGGTATTCTTCGGACCGGCGTCCGCAACGTTATCGGAAACGGCGTAGCCTTCGACCCGGAAGTGGCCGTCGAAGAAATAGAGGGTCTGCGAAGCCGGGGCGTGGAGGTCGGCGACGAGAACCTCGCCATTTCATCGGCGGCCAACGTCGTCATGCCCTGGCACAAACTTGCCGACCGCCTGAACGAAACCAGGCTCGGAGCCGGTAAAATCGGTACGACCGCTCGCGGCATAGGTCCGTTGTATTCCGACAAGGCTACCCGAACACTTGCCGTCCGCGCCGGCGACCTGCTGGATGCCGACGTGCTTAAAGGGAAAGTTGCCCGAATCGCCGAAGTCAAAAACGCCATTTTTTCCGCGTTGTACGGGCATACCGAGCCGATTGACGCCGAGGCCGTTGCCGGGAAATATCTGGATTACGGTAAGCAACTGGGCGGAATGATAACCGACACCGGAGCCGTCATTCGCCGTGCGATTTCCGAGGGCAGCCGGGTTTGCTTCGAGGGCGGGCAGGGAAGTATGCTGGACATCGACCACGGGACGTTCCCGTTCGTTACGAGTTCGTCGGTAACCGCTTGCGGCGTTCCGAGCGGCGCCGGCGTTTCTCCCAAGTCGGTCGGGCGTGTCGTGGGTATCGCCAAGGCCTATACTTCGCGTGTCGGGGCAGGTCCCTTCCCGACCGAGCAGGACAACGAAATCGGAAATCGCCTCCGCGAGCGGGGGCGCGAATACGGCACGACGACGGGCAGGCCCAGGCGTTGCGGGTGGTTCGACGCGACGGCAGTCAGATACGCTGCCGATCTTTCCGGCGTCGATGAACTGGCGCTGATGCTGCTGGACGTGCTGAGCGGATTTGAAACCCTTCGCATCTGCACGGGTTATCGCGTTGACGGAGTGGACCTGGGCGTTTTTGATTCCGTCGCGGCTGTGATGGGCCGGGCCGAGTGCGTTTATGAAGATATGCCCGGATGGGAAGAGGACATCGCCTCTGCGAAAGATTTTTCCGATCTTCCCGCCGCCGCCCGCGCGTACGTCGAGCGGATTTCCGCCCTCGTCGGCAGACCCGTCGGATTGATAAGCGTCGGGCCTGAACGGAAGCAGACTATCCTTTACGACACGCAACTCCAGGGACCAGTGGCTGGGGGCTAGGCGTTTGGTATGGCAGAGATTCCACCACAAGCGATTGCAGAGGCCCGTGCCGGGCTGGGAATTCCGGACGAGCGGTTTCCCCATCACGTTGCGATCATAATGGACGGTAACGGTCGTTGGGCATCAAGCAGGGGATTGCCCAGGACCATGGGGCATTCCGAAGGTGGAAAGGCCGTCCGAAAGATCATAACCGCATCGGCCAGGCTTGGACTCGAAGCTCTGACGTTGTATTCCTTTTCCATAGAGAACTGGTCTCGCCCCCGCGACGAGGTCAACGCCCTGATGGGGCTTTACACCGATTACCTGATCGGCGAGCGGGCAACGGTGATGGAGCACAATATTCGCCTTCGCCATCTTGGTCAGCGTGAAGGGCTTCCTGAAAACGTCCTGACCGAACTGGACCGCTCGGTGGAAATCTCCAGCAGCAATACGGGGATGTGGCTGAACCTGGCGCTGAAC
>JAUVIQ010000019.1 GCA_030592655.1 Planctomycetales bacterium
GAACCGACGATTTTATCCTCGGCCCGCATCGGCCCAGCCCCAAAAATAATAACGCACGCCAAAAACAATCCTGTAATTCGTTTCATCGCTACGCTCCTTATCTGTGGATACACCGGCACCCTTTGCAACATTAGACGACAATTGCGAGTAAAAGATTCCGTGAAAAAGTTTTTTTCTTCCCTCACGCAATCTCCGCTTCGGCGATCTGCTGGGAATATGCCGTCGGGGGTTCCGCTTTTGCCGAGACCGCTACCGTAACTTCTGCTGCACCGGCGGCGAGGAGCGTGCGGGCGGCTTCGTTGGCTGTCGCACCGGTGGTTAGCACGTCGTCTATAAGCAATATGTGTGCGCCACGAACAACGGCTGGTGAGGTAACGGCAAACGCGCCGCGAACGTTGCCCTGCCGCAACGAAGCCGGCAAGCGAACCTGCGGCGGAGTGTTGCGAACGCGAATCAACTCATCACCCAACGGAATCCCAAGCCGGCTCGAAACGCCCCCGGCCAAAACGGCTGAATGGTTCCATCCGCGCCCAAGTCGGCGAATCCAGTGCATCGGAACAGGCAGAATCAGGTCAATCGAATTTACGTCGCAATGGGCAAGGACGGCTTGGGCTAACATTTTACTGACGTGCCCGGCGATATCAGACCGGCGGCGATACTTCATCCGAATTATCGCCTGACGCAGGGGAGCGGCATAGGGGCTGACGCGAATAAGTCGCCTGAACCTCGGCATCGTGGACGGACATTCGAAGCATCCGTCCTCATCGGCATTAATCCCAGCCCCGACCGTTGTACCGCAGCGAGGGCAATAACGCAGGGCTGTAAGGGAAAGCAACTCCCGGCTGCAATTCGCGCAAAAACCACCGCGCACCTCATCCCCACAGCCACACCCCACACACGCATCAGGCCAGAGGAGATGAAAAATACAACGGAAAATGTCGGGGACGAATGATAACATAGTGTCTGATTGCCTGATTGTTCCGACGCATCGGTCTGTGTCAAGCATCCGTCAATCGCTTCGAGGCTTGACAGGACCTGTCGGGCAACTAGACTTTCGCATTGGAACCGATACAAGACAATGACAAACAGCGAACCGAAATTCCGTTTTTCCGCCAAGGCGGGGCGCACGACGACCCAGCCTATCAGTTCCCTTATAGACCTAGCCGTTCAGAACAGGAACGTCATTTCGCTGGCAGCAGGCCTGGTGGATGAGCAAACGCTCCCGGTCGGCGAAGTGCGAAAACTCACCGAAAGGATACTGTCCGATGAGTTATCAGGTCAAAAGGCCTTGCAATATGGAACGACGCCGGGGCTTATCGAACTCCGCGAAGCCGTAATCCGCCACGTCTGCGAACTGGACGGCGTCAGCGCCGAAGATATGTCAATCACACCGGACAACGTGATTATCGGTTCCGGTTCGCAGCAACTGCTCTATATCATCACCGACATACTCGTCGATCCGGGCGATATTGTTATCACGGAATGGCCCAGTTATTTTGTCTATACCGGTCTGCTGACGAGTCTGGGCGCGTCGGTCCGCGCCGTCGAAATGGACAACGACGGTATGAGCATCAAGTCTCTCAAAAACACCCTGGAGGAACTCAAACGCAGCGGCGACCTGGGGCGCGTCAAAATCGTGTACCTGTGCGACTACTACCAGAACCCGACCGGTATAACGCTTTCGCCGGAACGCAGAGAAGAGTTGCTGGAAGTCGTGCGGTCATATTCGACCGAGCACCGCATCTGCATTCTGGAAGACGCCGCCTATCGGGAATTGAGCTGCGAAGGCCGGGCCCCGCGAAGCATAAAGAGTTACGAGCCGAACAATACAATGGTAGTGCTGGCCCAAACGTTCAGTAAATCCTTCTCTCCGGGTCTGAAAACCGGATTCTCCATCCTCCCGGACGAATTGTCCGAAGCGGTGCTCGACCAGAAGTCCTGCCATGATTTCGGTTCTAGTAATTTCGCCCAGCACCTCATTCTGCGTGCGATTCGCAGCGGCGATTACGCCGGGCACGTTGAGGTTCTCCGCCGACGTTACATGGACAAACGCGACGCGATGCTAACGTCGCTCCGGGAGAACCTGGGCGACTTCGAGCCTGAACAGACCAGTTGGACCACGCCCGGCGGCGGGTTGTATGTGTACCTGACGCTTCCGGAGCGGATTGACACAGGTCCGAACGGTAATTTGTTTAAAGCGGCATTGTCCGAGGGCGTCGTATATGTTCCGGGCGAGTACTGTTACGGACCTGACCCCCGTCGCAGGCCCGAGCGAAACCATATGCGTCTGACCTTCGCGACAGTGGATGAGCAGTCGATCCACGAAGGAATCGCCCGCCTGCGGCGCGCTATTCGAAGCCTGACCGACGGGAATTACAGACCCGCCGGCGCGGGTTTCGCCCGGAAAGTGGAGCAAGCGTGAGCACACTCAAAGTCTATCTGGGCAAAGATCTCGCAAAGGCGACCGGAATGGCGACCATTGCGATTACGCTGGTAATAACGGTCTTCGCCGTTATCGAACCGCTGCGCGAGGAGGGAATGAGCGGTGTCCAGGCGCTGAGCTTCTTCGGGTACATCATGCCGGTGATGTTCTCGCTGACGCTTCCGATAGCGGCATTGTTCGCTGCCACTATCGTCTATGGACGCTTCAGTAGAGACAACGAACTGATGGCCTGTCGCGCCAGTGGAATACCCCCTCTTTCACTTCTGGCTCCGGCAATCTGGCTGGGGATAATCGTTTCAGTAATCACACTGGTTCTGGGGCTTTACGTCGCGCCGAAGTTGATGTTTATCTCGGAGGCCTCGATAAAGAAGAACCTTCAGCAGATAGTCTATTACCGCCTCAAGAAGAAGCGATATTTTGATTTTTCCAAGCGTATCTTTCACGCCGACCGGGTTAACCCCAGGAACGAATGGCTGGACGGCGTGGTAGGCGTGGATTACTCCGATCCCGACGACGTCAAGTGCATGGTAGCGCCCAGCGCCAAACTTGAATTCAACAAAAGGCCTAACGGCGAGATGTATGTGGAATTTTACCCGACCAATCCCACCCTTCTGAGCCAGAGCGGAAGGGACATCGGCACCGCCGACGCGCTGCGGCTTCGTCGCGGCGACCTTCCGAGCATGAAAGACGAACCCAAGTTTTACGACTGGACCAGGCTTCGCCGAACACTGGCGAATCCCGAAAACTGTCCCGCTGTGAACAGGGAAATTGTCAAGATTAAACGCCGGATGTGCATCCATGACTTTTACGAAGATGTTATCCGCCGAATCAAAAAGGACGGTAAATACGATTCGCTCAAAGAGTTCAAGCGTTCGGGTGCTGAGGACGAGCGCGAGCGTATCGTGATTGAAGCGTCCCAGGCGTCTCTGCACAAAGGAACTGAAGTTCGTCTGCGAACCTCGACAGATCATCTCGATTCGACCGGACCTTCGACACCTTCGTTTCAGCGTAATGCCGTTCTTGTCAGCCAGTACAGCGGAAAGACGTTCAAACGCCGGTTGTGGGCCAAAAATGTGTATATCCGGGGCGACTGGGACAAAATACGCTCGGTGGCGCTGATTACGGTGGTGCTGAATGATGTAACGGTATTGGGGGCAGGCGAACAGGCTGAAAACGCGCAACGTCGCGGACAGTGCGACATAACTTCCCTGGTCATTCCGGACGAAATCGTCGCACGAAGCGAACGGATTACTCCGGAGGAACTGTTCAAAAACCCATCCGATTACACCAATTCGCCGCAGGTTCTCAAGATGATCGAGGGCGTACACGAGTCCATTATCCCCAGGCTTAAAAGCAAGATATGTGCTGAAATGCACCAGCGTCTAGCCTACGGTATCAGTTGTCTTTTAATGGTGATGCTGGGGGCTGCGCTGGGGCTGCTTTTCCGGGGCGGCGAAGCGCTTGTGGCGTTCGCGATCAGCGCCGGACCGGCATCGGCTGTGATTGTAATAATGCTGATGGGTAAGCAACTTATCTCAAATCCGGGCGTACCGGAAATTTACGGTATCGTTATTATCTGGGGCGGAATCGTGGTAATGGTCGGAGCCACCGCGTATATCTACGCCGTTACGATGAGAAGGTAATCCCCCGGCACCGCCGGGGGATTGTTGGATAAGCCCCCGGCACTGCCGGGGGATTGTTGGGAGATATATCCCCCCGCAGTGCGGGGGGCTTATTGATTCATATTATCCTGAACCATGAAAACACTCGACAAATACATCATCAGGAACCTCATCACCAGCGTAGTGCTGTCCCTGCTGGCGATAATGCTTCTGCGCGTAGCCGCCGACCTGTTCTTCAATATGGACGAGTTTGCCGAGAGCAGTAACGGCGAAAAAACATTCGGTATGATTATCGTCGAGATATCCAATTATTACTTTTATCAGTCGTTTGTCTATTTCCGCCAGTTGGGCGGCGTGATTATCGTTGTCGCTGCGGCATTTACGCTCTGGCGAATGAATCATACAAACGAACTGACGGCAGTGCTCGCCAGCGGAGTGAGCCTGAATCGCGTGCTTCTTCCTGTTGTAATCTGTTCAATGACGCTGAACCTGCTGATTATCGTCGATTCGGAACTGCTGATCCCACCGGTAAAACATAAACTGATAAGAAAACGCGACGACATTGCAGGCAGCGGTTCCTTCAAAGTCCGTGTGGTCGTCGATGCAAAAAAAAGCGCCTGGTACTCCGGCAGGTTCGATCCTGTCCAGGGCCGGCTTTACAAACCGCTGATCATCTTGCGCAACGAACAACTTGCCTACATGGGACACATCACCGGACCGACAGCGGTCTATGACGCATCGGCGGGCGAATGGGTTTTTACTCCCGCCGTACCTGTGAATTTAAAGAAAAAGGGAAAAAAGAAAAAAGAGAAAGTCCACGCTGTAATGCACATCAAAAACTTCAGAGCAGCCCCGAACACCGAGTACATCTACACACACATCAGACCCGAAGATATTATCGCAAAAGCACGAAAAGACCCGAAAAACAAGGACGTGAACTGGCGACGGGCAACGTCAATTCAGGGAATCGAAATCGAAGACCCCAGCGCCGGACTGACCATTCTCGCCGGACAACTGGTGCTCAAGGTCATTGAGGGTAAAGTTACCGGAACAGCCCTGCGGGACGCCTCTTTCACCTACAGACGCGCCGACGGTAAAAAATTGGCGTCATTCCGGACCACAAAAGCAACTTACGACTATGGCGAACATCGATGGGGGCTCACCGACGGGACAATGGTGTATTCGTCCGATCTGAACCCGGATGAACTGTCGCTGAGGCAATCAGGCGACTGGACGGAGTACATGTCAACAGCCGAACTGACCAGGCTGCTCCGCCTTCGAACCGAATCGCTCCCGGACGCCGAGGGTGCAATGCTCGCCAGACACACACGGTTCGCAGACTTCTTCAACAACATCATCCTGCTGCTGGTTACTGTTCCGTTCATCCTCTCGCGCGAGCGGAACATCAAAGTATCAGCCGGACTTGCGCTTCTGATGGGAGGCGGAACATTCGCCTTTGTCTATATGTCCCGCTATCTGGGTTTCAGCCCGATAGTGGCTGCCTGGCTACCGATAATCATCATAGGACCGGTCAGCGCGGTCATGGTCGATTCGATAAAAACGTGATTTGATTGCGGATTGAACTAACTCGCATATACACGGAACTGAAGAATCATTGGCTATGAAATACCGGGATGTGGTAAAATTGATTGAGAAGGATGGGTGGTTTCTATCTTCTCAAAAAGGAAGCCACAGGAAATACAAACATCCTGATAAAACAGGCCGCGTTATTATACCGTACAGCCGCGGCGGCAAGGATGTGCCGCCCGGAACTCTCAACAGTATCCTGAAACAGGCCGGCCTGAAATGAGGTGAATCATGGATCGCAAATATCTGGTCGTGATAGAGAAAGCAGAAGATGGCAGTTACAGCGCCTACGTTCCCGATCTTCCCGGGTGTGTATCTTCAGCCGATACTGTCGAAGAATTGAAACATCTCATCAAAGAGGCGATCGATATGTACGTTCAGGACATGATTGCCGACGGCGAACCCGTACCCGAACCGACAACGCAATGGGCGGAACTAACAGCGGCAGTGTGATTGGGGACGCCGTGATTATAATGCGAAAACGATGTCGCTGATAATTGCTGAAAACATCACCCATGCCTTTGGAACGCATGAGGTTATAAAAAACGCCACCTTCCGCATCGGCGAATCCGACCGCGTCGGACTGGTCGGTCCCAACGGCGAGGGAAAGACCACGCTGCTGCGCGTAATCGGAGGGCAGACCGAGCCGACTATCGGCAAAGTACATCGCAGCCAGGGTCTGCGAATCGGCTACCTGCCACAGGACCCGCCTGCTCCCCAGGACATGACGATCCACGACGCGATGCTCAATGTCTTTTCCGACCTCCGCCGCATGGAACAACAGTTGCACGACCTCGCCGGCCTGATGGAACACGGCGGGACTGACCAGGCTGACTTACTGAAGCAGTACGACAAAATGCAGTCCCAATTCGAGGCCCTCGGCGGGCACGATTATCACAGGCGGATCGAACAGGTCCTGACCGGTCTGGCCTTCGGACCTGATATGTGGGATCGCGCACTGTCGGCTCTCAGCGGCGGCGAACGCACGCGGGCATACCTGGCGGGCTTGCTGCTGAGGGAACCGGACCTGCTGATGCTCGACGAACCGACCAATCACCTCGACCTGGATTCGGTCGAATGGCTGGAATCCTGGCTGGGATCGTTCCGTGGGGCTTTGATAGTCGTCTCGCACGACCGGTATTTCCTCGACAGCGTAACTGGCAACACGTGGGAAATCGCCTTCGGGAACCTGGAAACTTTTCGAGGCTCGTACAGCAAGTATCTGCCCCAGCGCGACGAGCGATACACCGATCGCATGCGCCGGTGGGAGGCCCAGCAGGAATATATCGCCAAGACCGAGGACTACATCGCCCGCAACATTTCCGGTCAGCGCGGCAAGGAGGCCCGAGGCCGGCGCACGCGGCTTGAGCGGTTCATGCGGGATGAGGCCATCGCCAGACCACAGGAGCATCGGACTATCAGTGTATCGCTCCAGGCTGGGCGGAGAACGGGCGATATTGTCTTCCGGGCAACCGACCTTTCCGTCGGATACGACGCGCCGCTCCTGGAAATCGAGGCTCTGGACGTGCAACGAGGGCAGCGGGTGGCGATTCTGGGAGCCAACGGTATCGGTAAAACCGCCCTGTTACGGACGCTGATGGGTGAGATAGAACCGTTGAGCGGTTCTGTTCGCCACGGGTCCAATGTCAAGGTTGGCTATCTGCCACAGACGCACGAGCGGCTCGACCCGAACGACACCGCCCTCCAGGCCGTCATGTCAGCCGAACCAGGCTGTACGCCGGAAAAGGCCAGAGCCGCACTCGGAAGAGTGCTTCTGGGCCAGGACGAATCGCTCAAACGAATCGACCAGCTCAGCGGCGGCCAGCGAAGCCGCGTCGTACTGGCGCGGCTGATGGTGCAGAGCCCAAACGTCCTGATGCTTGACGAACCGACCAACCACCTGGACATCCCCTCCACCGAAATCATGCAGGATGTGTTGCAAAACTTCGACGGGACGGTCGTCTTCGTCAGCCACGACCGCTACCTCGTCCAGGCAGTGGCGACGCATATCTGGGTGATTGACGGAAGCGGGGTTCAGTGTATCATCGGCGGATGGGAAGCGTTCTCGACGTGGCGGGACAAAAGTCGCAACCAGGGCGATGGAAAAACCGGAAATAAGAGCACCGAAAAGACGAAACAGGACCGCAAGGACGAATACCGCCGGAACCGCAAACAGGCCAACCTGATGCAGCGGCTCAAACGTCGCCATGAGGAAATCGAGGCAGAGATTGAGACTGTCGAAGCCGAAATTGCCAAACTCAATGACGAGATTACCGCCGCCAGCGAATCCGGCGACACCGACCGCGTCGGACAACTATGCAAAGAATACCCAGCCAGAGAAAAAAAACTCGAATCACTCTGGAACGAATGGGAGCATGTTGGCGAAGAGCTGGGCAAACAGTAAACCGCTCTTGCTCCGAACGTAATCCCAAAGTACATTCATACCATGAAGCGCATCGGGCAATATACCATCGTCGCGGCGCTGGTCGGACTGGCCGCTGTGGTCGCGTGCAACAAAATACGCAACTTCGACACCTTCTGGCACCTCAAGAGCGGGCAATGGATGCTCAGCGAATTGAGCGTTCTGGACCACGACCCGTTCACCGCTACCGACACGCCGGATCAAAAGCCCGGCAAATGGGTCAACGTCCACTGGGGCTTTCAGGTAGTCGTCGCCGTCGTTCATCGCATCGGCGGCTTCGGCGGGCTGGTTATCCTGAAGATGATCGTTTTCGCCGGTACGATAGCGGTCTTTACGTTCTGGCTGCGGAAGCGATGCCCGCCGGCGCTGCTGATGCTCGCCGCCATTGCCGTCATTATCTGTATCGAGGATCGCGTCCGCGTCAGGCCTGAGATATTCACCTTCGGGTTTTTCATAACGACGCTGGTAATCGTCGAATCTGTCCGTCGTGGCGGCTCGTTGAAGCGTCTGTGGTGGCTGGTTCCGATTAACATCCTCTGGGTCAACATGCACGGCCTGTTCATCATAGGCGTCGCCGCTACGTGGGCAGCGGTAATCGGCGCTCTCATCGACCGTGCCCTCAAACGCGACACCGCCGGGGCGCTGGCGACCGGAAAAGCCCTGCTTCCGATTATCGTCGCAACGGCGGCATGCTTCGTAAGCCCCTGGCCGATAGATGCCGCTCTGCACCCCCTGCTGCTGCGAACGCGAGTTACCGGCGAGCAGGCAATGTACACCTTCGGAGTCTCGGAGTTCCGCCCCACCTACAGTGCCAACATCTTCACAAGCGTACCGATTATAACAGGCCTGATACTCGCCCTGGCGGCGCTGGAGGCAATGCGGGCACGACGAAAATCCCTGCCGACAGGACACATCCTCTGGTACCTCGGCTTCCTTGCATTAGGCATAATGGCCGTGAGGAACATACCCTTGTTCTGCATCCCCGCAGGTTTCCTGCTGGCGATTCACGGCGGAGATTGGCTACATGAACTTACCCGGCATCGACCTGCTTTGGCGAAAACGGGGAAATTCGCCACTGTAATAATGTTATGCCTCCTGGCGGCAACAGCCGCAGGATACGCCACAGAAGGCGTTTATCGTTGGCAGCGGAGGCAGGCGTGCCGCTTCGGCTTCGGACTGGTCGATGGTCTGCATCACGTCGAAATGGCGAAGTGGCTGGGGCGGGCAGAACTGTCCGGGGACATCCTGACGCTCGATTTCGGCGACGGCGGGACGTTCATCTATTACAGTTACCCCCGCCGGCGCGTCTGGATGGATGGCCGGCTCGAGGTCCACCCGCCGGCCAAACTCAAGAGGCTCCAGCAGATCGGCAGGAACCTGCTTTCGCCGACATGGGCAACCGATCCGCACCAGACTCCCCTTCCGCCGACGGTACGCTTCGTCGTCGTCCGTTTCGACGCGGACCGGCACATCGAAGCCTTGAACGACTCGGCGCGGTTCCAACCGGTCTATATAGGCCAAACGGGCGTCTGCTTCGCCAGAATTCCCATGACCGGAGAAAAGAACCTCCGCCTCCTGCGAAAATGGCACGACGAAGAGAAACTCCCCCCCGTCAACACCGAGCAGTTCGATAAGCCGCTTCCGCCCGAATCGACAGGTGGGTTACTTCCCGGCGCGGAAACCACCCGGCGATGGTATCGCCGGAACGTCCCGCCCGCCCATTGGAACATGGGGGTTACATTCTTCAATCTGGAGATGGACAACCTGGCTGTCCGCTACCTGACCGTAGCCGAAAAACTCCGACTCGCCGAGCCAATTTCGTGCTTGGGGCTATTGGCTGAAGCGCACCGCCGGGTCAGCGAACGTTACCCCGTCGAGCCGGAAAGAAATTTTCCAATCGATCCCAACCTCGCCCGTTCGCTGGCGCTGCTGGGGCGTATTGACCTGTCCGACCTTGCGGATAAACAGGCCCGCAAGTATGCCCTGGTGCGGGTAAAGGCAATGGTGCAGGCCCGTCAGATGGACGCTGCCGACCAGGCCATGAGCGAATACCTGGAAAACCTCCCGATTCCCAAGCGATGGCGTCCGAGACAATCGGACCTGAATCTTCGCGACTCGATTCATCTCGCCTGCCGAGCCGCCGAAGCGGCTGTAAGGCGGTTCGGCACCGACTTCAAGCCGGACATGAAGGCATTGCTGCTGCTGCGAAAGGATATAGGGCTTATCAACCAGGCTGTGGCTGAACTCGAATCAGCCGGCGACACCCTGCCCCGCCAGGGCAAACTCCTCCTCGGCGACCTGTACCTCCGCAAGGGCCTTACCGAAAAGACGCGGGAGATATACGAATCTGTCAGCAATCAGAAAAAATGGGATGTGCGAATGCGCCTGGGCCTGTGCAACTGGGTAGCCGGCGATTTCGCCGCCGCCGAAGACGCATTGCTTTCGGCCGCCCGCGCCGCCCCAACCCAACCCGAACCGATAATATACCTTGCCCTGCTTTACGAACAATCAGGCAGATACAAAGACGCCACCGAACTGCTGGACGAATACACCCTGCCCCTGAACGCCTCACCCGATGACCAGGCCGTCAGACTAATCAGGCGAATCGAGGCGCGTTTGAAGATGCGGAGATAAGGTAAAATTCATGGTTACTATATGGCAAAGGATACGACGTAATAGTAGAACGGTTTGGTTGATCAATCTCCTGGCCGTTATATTGGTGCTCTGTGTTAGTTTATTCGCGGACCCCATCTTCCAATCTCTCGGTCTTGCTACCGAGGCATCCACAGTGCTGTTTGTCTTACTCTTAGTGGCGGGGGTTTGTATTGATACTGCTTGCCTGGTGTTGATGAGCGGGACAAGAAGGCTTGTTGCAGTATTGATTCTAGTAATTTACGCCGCTATGGTCTTCCCGATGATTACTTGGTTGTAAGAATGGGGGATACAGGAGGAACAACCGGGACGGTTTTCTATTTCTGTGTTTTTCGTTGACCTTCCCACCTATCCGGTAGACAGATAGCAGGAAACAACCGGGACGGTTTCCTGTTTCTGCAAGAAACCGGGACGGTGGGGTTGTTGAAAAAGTCCGGCTACGCCACGTGGACGACCACTTCGTTCTTGAGACGTCCCCGGAGCCTGTCGCGGGCGCGTTCCAGTTCGTAGTAGGCCTGGGCATTGACCCAGAACTGGGCGGACATTCGAAAGTATCGGCCCAGGCGCAGCGCGGTGTCGGCTGATACGCCCGCTCTGCCCTTGACTATCTGATTAATCCGCGTGGGCTGAACGCCGATGTCCCTGGCCAGGCGATACTGACTGATCCCCATCGGCTTGAGGAACTCCTCCATCAGAATCTCGCCCGGATGCATTGGTTTCATTCGCCTGGACATATCAACACCTTCGTTATGGTTTCGGTTTATCAGAATCCTAACACATCAAAGCAATATTGTGGTATTAAACGTTCGGCAGAAATTTCTATAATGTCGAGTGAAAGGAAAAGGCTATGCGATTGATTTTTCTAACAGTGATATTGACGTTATCGGCGGCGGTCACCCTGCATGGCGCAGACCCAGCCGGTAAAGTCGCCACAACCACGACCGCGACAGCGCCGGGTTCCGGTGAGCACAGTCGAACCGCGGCAGAACCAGGTCTGCGTTATACCGACCGCCTTATCGGTTTTTCGCTCTGCCCGCCGGCTGACACCGAGCGTATCAGGCAAACCTCCGCCCGACGACTCGTCGGATGGACGCGAAGGGACGAACAAACCCAGGCAGTTCGCTGGTCGCTGGAAGTCCTGAAGACAAAGCATAAACCGACGAAAATGCTCCTCTCCAAATACGCCGAAACCGTCGCGGCAGAACTGTCCCGAACCAGTAATTTCAAGGTCAAATCGACCCTGATTTCCATCGTCGCGGGAAAACCGGCAATGCACTTTCGCGGGACCTGGAGCGGCGCATTCGAACTGTGGCGCAGACAAACATGGATAAGGATAAAACCCGGCGAACACATCGTCCTGAACATCAGCGGCGCACCGGCTGTGAAGGATGAAATGGAAACCGTCATGACGAAAGTGCTCGACAGTCTGAAATTATTCGACCCGAAAATCGCCGCAGCCGAATACAAACAAAACCTCGCACGAGGCGCAACGGTGCTGAAACAACTCTCCATCAAGAAACTCAAAACGATCATCAACAAGCAACCCTGCTACTGCACGATAAAACTGAAGGGTAAAATCATCGGCTTTGTCAAACTGACCGAATCGATAACCAAGCGTTCGGATGTGCAAGGCCTGAACGTCGTCAGCAGCGGCGCGCTGATTCTTCCAAAGACGCCCATGCAAATGACGCGGAAGGAACTGTTCACTACACCGGATAGGAAATTCGAGCAGTGGAAACAGGTGTCCGTCCAGGGCAAGGGGAAAGCCGCCGTCGGAGAAATACAGGAGGCCATCAGGAAGGATAACTGGATGCTGGTACAACTGCACCGCTCGGGACGCCCTAAACGCAACTGGAAACGGGAACTACCGAAGAACCTCCAGGCGGCATATCTTCCCGAAGCCTTCAGCAACCTTCTACCAAGATTACTGGACCGCTCGAAACCCGAAATATACGCCTTCGCCATCTACAACCCGGGCAAAAACGAATTCGATATGCGAACCATTCAGGTCGTCAAAACCGAAACCATCCGCATAGGCGCAAGGAACGTCAAGGCCACCCGCATGACGGACCAGATGTCCAGACAATCGCCGACCGTGAATCTGTGGGTGGACGAAAAAGGTCTGCTTCTGCGAATGCAAATGCCCGGCGGGCTGATAATGGAACAAGCGGACCGAAGAATAATCGCCGCGAAATTCGCAGCAGAACTCGCCGAACTGGACAGACTCGGAAGAACAAAAGGGAAACGCAATGCCGGAAAGTAAAATCCACGACGTAATTATCATCGGCGCGGGTCCTGCAGGACTATCAGCCGCTCTTTACACCACGCGAGACCGGTACGATACGCTCATTCTCGACAAATCCGGTCTCCCCGGCGGGCAAATCCTGCTGACCGAACGAGTCGAAAACTACCCCGGATACGAAGTCGTCAGCGGGCCTGACCTCATCACGCAAATGACCAAACAGGTGGAAAACTTCGGCGTCTCCGTAACGGCAGGGGCGGAAGTAACAGCCCTGCGCCGACGGGATGACGGAATCCTCGAAGTCGAAATCGACGCCGGGGAAAAGACCCATCTGGGCAAAAGCGTCGTCCTCTGCCCCGGAAGCGATTACCGCAAACTCGGCGTCCCCGGCGAGACGGAAATGCGACAGGCTACGCGGGTCTCATACTGCGCGACCTGCGACGGGGCCTTCTACCGCGACAAACACGTCCTGACCGTCGGCGGAGGAAACACAGCCGTCGAAGACACCATATACCTGGCTGAAAGATTCACAAAAAAGACCACGCTCGTCCACCGGCGAACCGAGTTCCGCGCTCAAAAAGTCCTCGTCGAGGAACTGTACGGCAAGGCCGGCGAGCGCAACATCGACATCAAACTTCCTTATGTGATAGATCGTATCGTCGGCGACGACGCCGGTAACGACATCGACCACGTCGTGATAAAAAACGTCGAGACGGGCGAAACCGAAGAGATCAAGGTCGATGGCGTTTTCATCTTCGCCGGAATGGTTCCCAACACAAAGTGGCTGGCAGGTGCGGTGGACCTGGACGACACTGGGTATATCAAGTGCAATCGCCAGACGCTTCAGACCTCGCTGCCGGGCGTATTCGTCGCCGGCGACTGTCGGGCAGGAGCAGCAATGCAACTGGTAACCGCCTGTGCCGACGGGGTGGTCGCCGCCATGATGCTCAAACAGTACTTCCGCGATCCCGCCGCATGGAAGGCCGAAACCGCCGAAGGCCTCGGCGGAGCAGGATGGTAAGCGCCGTGGCAACCGGAAAATACAAACTCCTGGCTGTCGATGTCGATGGGACGCTGCTGAATCATGGCCTGATGGATGCTGCCGACGTCGCTGCGCTTCGGACCGCTACCGAAGCCGGTATTGTCGTATGTCTTTGTACCGGCAGGAGTTGGCCCGAAACCAGGGATATATGGGAAGGCCTGAAACTTCCCGCCCCCCACACGCCGGTCATTTGTGCCGGGGGAGCGATCATCGTCGAGCCGGACACGGGGCGGACGCTTTACAGCCGGACGTTCGACAAAACCACCGCGCAGGAACTCACCGAACAGATGCAGCGGATGGGCTATCCCGTAATGGCCCTGGTCGATGCCTGGCGCGAAGGGTTCGACTATTTCCTCGTCGGGCGATACGACGACAATCCGCTCTATCAGAAATTCCTTAACGCCATGCCTCGGCGGATTCGGGATGTTGATCGGCTTGATTGCGACGATTATCCCCGCCCGCTGCGAATCAGCGCCCTGGAGGCTCCCGGAGCCGGGCGTCCCGCCGTCGAAACGCTCAAGCAGCACTTCGCCGGACGGATCGAGATTCAGGACATCTACCTCTCGCACCGCGACGTGGACATTATCGAGGCATTCTCGGCAGGGACCGACAAGTTCACTGCCCTGAAGTACGTCGGCCAGGGCTACCGAATCGCCCCGTCGTCAATGGCGGCCATTGGCGACGACAATAACGATCTGGCGATGCTGCGAGGGGCAGGGTTGTCGGGAACGCCGGCCGACGCGCCGGAAGAACTTCGCCAAACGGCAAAGATGGTCCTGTCACCGCGTGGCTCATGCCCCGTAGCCGAATTCGTTACCGCTGTGCTCAAGGATTAGTTTGAGAAATTTTTCAGATAAAAAAATTTGCACAGGGGCAGGTTCGTATCGTACAGTACATGTGTCTTGGTGAATAAACGGTTGCGTCGAAGTGGTTTCATTGTTCCGTGAGGTCGGCCTGGGACGCATAGGGCGGATACCTTACGGCAGCGCGGTTATCTGGGAGGCATTGGGCGATGCGGAGGCTAATAAAACTCATCCTGTTACTGGCGGTCTTTCTGGGCGGATATTACGTCGGTCACCGTCCCGACAGTCCCGATATTTTCGCGCATGCAGGCAAGGTCTATAATCGCTTTACGAGCGCCACAGACGACATTGCCGCACGGGCAAAGCAGGACGATGTGCCCGTAACGGAAGCGGCTGTGTCGTATTTGCTCGAATCGGAGTCTGCCCGTCGATCAGCAGAGAATGATCACCCGTCAAAATCCAATCACTGAAAAGTTTTTCCCCCACTTCTACGCGCAAATTCGCAGCCCCGCCCCGATTCACTGCTCAACCAGTCAACCGGCTGATCGTGTGATGATCGGTTGAGGGGTTGAACCTATTTCGCTGAACACGACGATGCGGTTTTTGCCACGGTCCTTGGCTACGTACAAGGCGCGGTCGGCCATTGCCACCATTGCGTCGGCGGTGGCGGGCCGGTCCATTTTCATGGAGGAAATGCCTATCGACAGTGTTATCCCCGTGCCGGTCCGTGTACGCCGGCTCGTAGCCGGTACAATCTGCCGGCAGATGCGCTCGCTGACGCTCATTGCCATGTCTATAGAGGTATGCGGAAGCAGTATGACGAACTCATCTCCGCCGTAACGTGCGGCATGGTCGCTTCGGCGAAGGTTTGAGCGGATGACATCGGCGGTAGTTACAAGAATCTGATCGCCGACCTGATGGCCCAGCGTGTCGTTCATGGCCTTGAAGTGGTCCAGATCGCACATCAGGCAGGTCAGGTCGAGTTTGTAACGGGATGCTTCGTTATAACATCGATCCAGTATTTCGGCGAATACTCTGCGGTTGGACAGTCCGGTCAGGTGGTCGGTAGCGGCCATTGTCTGAAGTTTTTGCATAGACTGTTCCAACGCTATGTTTTTGAGCCTCATTTTTTCCAGCGTGGCCGTCAGTTTCGCCTGCAATCCGGCGTTTTCCTGTTTGAGCGCGTGGAGGCGTATGTTCTTCTCGATCACAATCGGAAGTCCGAAGAGGTAATCGCCGAGTTTGACGATGTAATCCTGAGCGCCTTTGCGAATGGCTTGGTCGGCAGAAGAAATGTCGCTGTTTCCCGTTACAAAAACGACCGGAACATCGTACATACCGGTAATTTGCTCCAGCAGGTCAATGCCGGAGATGTCGGGAAGGTTATAATCGAGCAGGATGATATCGAAATCAGACAAACGCTGCGCCAGGCAATCGGACCCGGTACCGACGCCGACAATTTCCAGGTCCCGCCGGCCTGAAAAATGTATCCGCATCGCTTCGCAAATGAGTTCACGCTGGTCGGGATCGTCCTCGACGATCAGTATTCGTGGGCCTGCAGAAGAGGCTCGCGCCGATTCACTTGCCATTTCTCTATAACCCATAAGGTAACAACCGCCTTGTTTTACTCCGTGTTACTCACCAGCATTTCGACGCATTGGTTCGAGAAGTCGCTATTATCGACGGAGGCATATTCGTGTGTATGGTCCGGTTCGACGGTATTCTGCGCGCTGAGCGAGACGTAGAACACCGAGCCTGCTTCGGGCTCCGACTCGACCCATACCTGCCCGTCATAATTGCTTACCACGCTCTTGACCAGGGACAGTCCCACGCCCTTTCCCGGTACCCGGGTCGAATCGACTGTCGAGGCCCGCCGGAAGACGTGGAAAATCCGCTCCTGATCGGCCTGTGAAATGCCCATACCGTTATCGGATACGCTGAAGCAGTGCATTCCATCGACCGGGCTGTATCCGATTCGGATTTTTCCATCCGGTCGGTCCGGCATGTATTTTATGGCGTTGTCGATGAGGTTCTGGAACACCTGTCGCATCCGATTGTGTTCGGCGAACAGGGATGGCATGTTCTCGTCAATTTCGAGCGTGATTCCCCTGGTCTTGAGTTCGTACTCAAAGGCTTGGTCCAGCGATTGGAACAGCAGGTTGAAATCCACCATCCTGCGTCTTTCGGGACGGGTTTTTATCCGGCTCAGTTCCAGCAGTTCGCTGATCAGTTCGGTTTCGGCATCGACGTTCGACCTGATGCGCCGGAGGCGTGCGCTTACCTCTTCGGGCAACTGCTCGCGGTATTTCACTGAGATCATGCTAGCCATACCTGCGATGTTCCGCAGAGGCGCATTGAGGTCGTGACTGACGGCACGGAGGAAATCCTCCTTTTCGGATATCTCTTCGGTCAGCCTGCGGTTGGAACGCTCAAGTTCGTCGGTTCGGTCGGTTACCTTTTGTTCCAGCGATTCGTTCGCTCTGCGAAGGTTTTTTTGCGAATCGCGGACCTTTTCGACCATGATGTCGAACGAGCCGGCCAATTCACCTATTTCGTCGTTTCGAGAAGTTTCAACGTGTGCGGAAAAGTCGCCCCCGGCAAGTTGACGGGTCGCCTTCATCAGTCGGCGAATCGGCATCACCAACATCCGACGGGTCAATAAGTGTCCCAGCGGGATAACGCACAGAACGATAATGGCTGCGATGACCATTGTATCGGCGCGGACGCGGGCGAGAATCTCGGCAGTCTCTCGCGTATCCAGCACCAGGCGGACCGCTCCCAAAAGCACGCCCTTGTCTTTACCGTCGCAAGGCACGATCGGACGACCTGCCTCCAGAAAATCGTCGTCTCTCGGCATTTCATACGACAGGCTCACGGGTCGGTTCACCGGCACGAGTCGGTCTGCGACCCGTTCGGAAACGGCTACGGTCTTACCGTTACGGTCAAGGATGCTGACGTGATGGACGTTTGGGCGTTTCAGTAACCCCATCGCCAGATGCTGGAGGGTTTCGCGGTTCCGGTTCATAAGTCCCGGAGCGGCCGAAACTGTCAGGTTCTCAATAAAGGCTTGAGCCTGGATGCGATCCTTCCGGCAAAGGGCGTTACGCGAGACGGCGTAAAAAGACCATCCGCCGATCGCTGTCGCCGTCAGGACCACTATCGTCAGGACAAGGATTGATTTGACCTGAAGTCCTATTCTTAATCGAGGTTCCGGTTCACGCAGACCCATTTTAAACATCCTTGTTATTACAGACTCTTCGCCTGCCTGGCAAAACTATCAAACCCATCGAACCCATCTGGACATTTTAAACATCCCTGTTATTACGGAATCTTCGCCCAAACCCGGCAGAATAACCGGTATTTCAGCCGGGAACATCGGAATAAAAACCCGTTCGGGTCTGATACCTGCCGATGTTCGGAAAACCTGAATTTACACCGTTCCGCCCGGAGTTCGGACCAACCCTGATGAATATCGGCATCTATCATGGGACGCTTGCGTTACAACCTGATCAAAATTCAAACACCCGCACCCGTCGCCATCTAACAGAAACCTAACGATTTTGGGCGATTTTCTTTTACCTTTTTTTCTTGTCAAAATCGGACTTTGGGTGTATAAGAGAGATAGTTAGTTGCCATTTGGGAGAGAATGGAGGCTCATGTCCCCAGGCAGCAGAGATATTCATCTCCATCATTTTATACAAATTATGCTCAGTTTTTTAAGCTCAGAGGATGACAGCAGGAGGACGGACATCTCGGCACGGTGCGGTATGCTCGCCGCACGGTGAAGGCTGTGTCTCCGGTTGGGTCTTGATAGGCCCAAGTTCCTTATTCAGGAACGTCATAGCCATTGCCGACGCTGTAGCCACAAATAACTGCGTCGTTCTGATTGAAGGCGAAAGCGGAACCGGTAAGGAGCTGCTTGCCCGGCACATTCACATTCAATCCACGCGGAAAGACAATCCATTTATTCCCGTCAACTGCGCCGGGATCAGTGAGAGCCTTTTTGAGAGTCAGTTTTTCGGGCATGTTCGCGGCGCATTCACGGGCGCTGTTTCCGAGACGCTTGGTGTTGTGCGAGCGGCCCAGGGCGGTACGCTGCTGCTCGACGAAGTCAGCGAAATCCCCCTGCATCTTCAGGCGAAATTGCTCCGCCTGCTCCAGGAACGGGAAGTTATCCCCGTCGGCGGAACCAGGCCTGTCCCGGTCAACGTGCGCTTTATCGCGACCACTAACGTAAGTATGCAAAAGGCTGTGGAAAGCGGGCGGTTCCGACCGGACCTGTATCATCGACTCAACATTGTCCGCATCGAGGTTCCACCGCTGCGATGTCGGACCGATGACATCGACCCGATCCTGGACTATTACCTCGAATTCTATTCCGAGCAGTATGCAATGCCCATCCGCGTGCTGGGTGAAAATATCCGCCGACAGATTCGGGATTACCCCTGGCCCGGAAACGTCCGCGAACTGTGCAACTACATTGAACGGTTGTATGCAGCCGACCTGCCACCTCTTCCGCCGGCGATGACAACGACGTGGGTTGAAGACGCCCGACATGTGAAGAGCCAACCTCCCCTGGAACCCAAACCGGGAAGGATTACCCAAATCGACGACAGTCCGCTTACCTATACCCTCGCCCATGCTGAACGTTCGGCAATCATTGCCGCACTGAAACGGACCGGATGGAACCGTTCTGCCGCGGCGAGACTGCTGGAAGTCCACCGCTCCACACTCCTGAGAAAGATGCGCAACCACAGGTTGAACGACCTGTTCTGATCAAATCCGTTCGATAATCGCCGGCGCAGCAATACGCTGCAATTGCGCCTCGTTGTACAGCGGTCACTGTGGCATTTCGCTACACCTCCAAAGCAGTAACTGAAAGGTAATCGGTGAGAGTAAAAAAAATCCTTCACTGTAACTATCTGTCAACAGAGAGGTTCCGGTAAATCGACACCAGCGACATCAACAGTGGCACGGTAGTTGTTATATGTTACTACGGAGGCGAGGGATTGAAGTGTCGAAGTATCTGGAAAAAGGAATCGGCCTGGGAACCGGTGAGAGGTTCTATATTGTAATGGCCTGTGAAGACCTGGGTGAAGCGACCCAGGTAGGTCGGCAGCTTTCACAAGTGAATAATGGAGCTCTGATAACCTATCGTCGGGCGGAGGATGTAATGCTGAACTGCCCGTCCGGGCGCGTCGCATTGATAATTCTCGCAAACAGCGACGATCCTGAAACGACAGGTAGAATCCTGTCCTGGATGCGGCATCGTTGGCCACGCTGTCCCGCCGTTGTTATTGGCGAGACGGGCGGCGGCGACATGGAAATTGCCGCCAGAAAGGGCGGAGCCAGTTATCTTGCCCGTCCGGTAAGCCCGCAGCAATGGGCCGGACTGGTGCAGCACGTGCTCTCAACAGACGTAGCGAAGGTAACTGCTGAATAACGAGCAAACGAATCAACTCGGCTTTGAGGAGTCTCAATAGAGAGGCTTGAGAATCGCTATATGTTGCGGTCCGAAGACCTCTCGTTCGCTGTGCTGCGTTTTTGAAACGAGAACCTTGGAGTGGTCGAGGAGCCTGTTTGTACTGAGGGAGTATTGGATGCTTATAATTATTACGATGAGCCTCACGCAGAGATTCTCAACATTATGGCGATTTGGCCTGGGCGGGGATGAGCACCCGCCCACAGTGCCCACCTGTCCTCCAGGTGGTCGTCGGAGAATCTTTGAGGTAGGGGTCTAAGGCTTTATAAATGCGTATAGAGTGGGGATGAGCTCCCACTTGAATAATTCCCGCTTCTCCTCCTTGGCGGGATTACGCTGAAAAAAGAGCCTCATGATGAGAGAGGGGACCTCTACCAAGGCAAAGGGCGATGACAGTGCCTTGAGCAAGCACTGTCTCGCCCACTTTTTTTGCGCTCAGCGAGAACGTGAAGGTCGCCTCGCCGACGGGAATATCAGTTCCATCCGATACACCTGACGCTGTTCGTTTGTAATCAGAATCGCCTTCGGCGACAGTCCTGCCTGCCAGCAGACCGCCTCGGCCTGGTTGAGCATGACGCTGCGTCTGAGCGGTTTGACCTGAATGATCCGAATCGCCCGAACAGGGCGAGTCGCCGCATCCGTTCGTGTTGTCGCCGCCGGCTGGGTTGTGGATTTCGCATCGGCGACGAGATCCTCTATAGGCTTATCCAGTTGATAGACCCATACGCCAAGGTACGACAGCACCGCAATTAGCCGACCTGCGGGGCAAATGTCCGCCGCTGTTACCCATTGGGCGTTGGGAAGCAGACCAAGATATTCAGCCCGGATGGTTTTACCCTTCGCCGATAAAACCGGGTCCAGACGGACGCGATAAAGCCTCGCTTTGGGCTTCTCTTTGGTAATCAGATACGCCCACCCCTTACGGACGAACATTGCTTCGCAATCGAATGGTCCATGACCGGCGGGATACCCGAAGTGATATTTGGCCTTGACGGGGACGGTTTTGGATTTGGTTTTCGGGTCGGGTTCGCCGACGGAATAGATGGTCAGAACTTTTCGCTTGCGTGAATTATTTCCGAAGTCGCCGATATAGAGCACGCCGTCGGTGTCGATGGCGATATCTTCCCAGTCGATGTTCCGCGCACCGGTCAGGCCTATACATCCTATGCCTTTACCTTTGGAATCGACGGCGAACAGCATAGGCTTATGTCCTGAGTCGTTCATGCTCCAGTAGGTGCCCGGATATTTTCGACTGGCGACCAGGCCTGAGGATTCTTTCAGGTCGGGCTGGTCGAGTCGTCCGACGCGGATCGAACGTGACAGGGCGGTCGCCCGGTCGGTTGTGGTTGATGCGTTTTGGGTGGTTGTTACAGGCCCGCTCGAAGCCGACTTTATCAGCACCGCCGCTATGATCACAGCAGTCAGGCGTATCCAGAAGCGCAACCTGAACATATCGGGTGGTTTCACTAAATGGGAGCGATTATGCGACAATTTTCGTAACACGGACTTCGGTGTATTTTTGCCGATGTCCCTTGCGTCGGCGCTCTCTCTTGCGGCGCTTGAATTTCAGGATATAGACCTTCTTGCCGCCGACGCGCTCGTTGGTTATTTCACCGACGACCTTGGCGCCTTCGACCACCGGTGTTCCGACAGTAATGTTCTCTCCATCGGCTAGAAGCAGGACGCGGTCGAACTCAATCGTTTTGGTCTCGTCGGTCACGTCGATCAAATCTATCTGCAGAAGGTCGCCTTCGCTGACCTTGAACTGCCGTCCACCGTCTTCGATTATCGCATACACGGGAAATTCCTCTTTCGTTCGTTTAAGTTTTAGAGCACTGGATTATGGCCTATTTCATCTGAAAGTCAATACTTAAAAAGAAGAAACGGAATAGCAGGATTATGGGGATTACCGGATTGCAGGGATTTTTCTTTTATTTTTTTATACCGTAATCTTAAAATCCCTGAAATCCTGCTATTCCGTTTTTGTTGTAATCATTTCAATCCCGCCAGGTTATTCAGCATTGCAGCGGCTGCGACGGCCCCGGTGTGGAATTGTTCCAATTGCAGGCGCTCGTTGGGCGAGTGGATATTGTCGTCCGGCAGGGCGAATCCGGTTACGATCGGATCGACCTTCAGTACTCGCTGGATAAGTTCGGATATTGGAACGGACCCCCCTGCCCGGGCAAGGGCGGTTTCGGCCCCGAAGGCTTCGCGCATTGCTTCGCCGACAGCGCCGACGGCGGGGGTGTCGGGCGAGACCACGAACGGGCGCGAGCGGCTCAACACCTCAACGTTTGCACGTATGCCCGCAGGCGTATTGGCAGAGACAAACTCACTAAACGCATCCAGAACCTTCTCGGGTCTCTGATTTGGGACAAGTCGCATGGAAATCTTCGCCGTTGCACAGGCCGGCAGCACCGTCTTTGCGCCCTGTCCCTGGTATCCGCCGGTAATACCGTTGCAGTCCAGCGTCGGGCGGGACCATCTACGCTCCAGAACGCTCCTTCCGCGTTCGCCTCCGACCAGGGCGGTACCGACGAAGTCGGCATATTCGCCCTCGTCGAAAGGCAGCGACTTCCATTGCTCCAATTCGACACTTTCAGGTTCAACTACATCGTCGTAGAATCCGGGCAGGGTTACGCTTCCGGTTTCGTCGTGCATCGCGGCGATCATTTTGGCCAGGGCGTTGAGCGGGTTGACCACCGCTCCGCCGTGCTGACCGCTGTGAAGGTCTGCTGACGGACCGTTCAGAGTCAACTCCAGATACACAAGCCCCCGCAAACCCGTCATAATCGTCGGAAACCCCGGAGCAAAAAACCCCATGTCGGTAACGACGGCGAAATCCGACTTCAAGTCGTCGGCAGTAGCGGTAATGAAATCCTCCAGTTCCGGCGAACCGATCTCTTCCTCGCCCTCGAAGAAAAACAGCACGTTCATCGGAAGGCGCCCGACGGTGCGGATGAAGGCTTCGCACCCGTTGATGCAGGACATCAGCAGGCCCTTGTCGTCACTGGCGCCACGGGCATAGATTGCTCCGTCGCGGATGGTCGGCTCGAATGGCCCACTGGTCCATAGGTCCACCGGATCGGGCGGCTGGACGTCGTAGTGGGCATAAAACAGCACCGTCGGAGCCGACGGATCAGCAATTTCAGGCGTGCTTCTTGCAAGAATAATCGGGTGTTTCCGCCATGGGTGCAACTCGGCCGAGAACCCCAACCCGCGCAAATGTTCGGCGATGTGTTCGGCACAAGCAAGGCTGTCCGCTTCATAGGCGCTCTGCGAACTGATCGATGGGAAACGCAAAACCTCAAACAACTTTTCAAGATGTTCCTGACGATGCAATGCCAGATATTCCGTAACTTCTTCGGGTAACATTTTTTCTCCTGTGGTTTCTGTCCAAACGAAATCGCCGGGTGGCACCTTCAAGCGTAGCGGAACGAAGTGAAGC
>JAUVIQ010000077.1 GCA_030592655.1 Planctomycetales bacterium
CGGACACCTCGTCGGCGAACGAAGCCGGGGCGCGCTGGTCAGCAGGGTGGCGGTAAAAGACAACGCCCGCGCCGAAATCTACAACAAACTCACAGCCACGGCTGCCTACGCACGCGGACACGTCGATTGCAAAGAAATCATACAGGGCAACGCCAGCGCCAGCGCCGTGCCGATCGTCGAGGTCAGCCATCCCAAGGCCCACATCACCCACGAAGCCGCACTCGGAAGCGTCGATACAAAACAACTCGAAACCCTGATGGCCCGCGGACTGAACGAAGAGGAAGCATCCGACCTTATCGTGTCAGGCCTGCTGAGTTAATCCCGGTTCCGCTACAAAAATCAATCAAAATCACGTTGACGCCGCCGTCGGCAAACGGTACAATGTATTGCGTAGTACGCAAAGCATTGTAATGGGACAAAGGCATGAGGCAGTGGATTACACAACTTCGCAAGGGATTGCTCGAGTTCTGCATACTCAACGTCCTGGGCAATGGGGAGAGTTACGGCTACCAGATCGTGCAGCGTCTTGAGGCGGTGGAGGAACTGGCCATTACTGAAAGCACCGTCTATCCGATTCTGGCCCGGCTTCGCAAGGACGGTTATCTGAAGGTCCGCTCCTCGCCATCGCCCGGTGGGCCTCCGAGGCGGTATTTCTCACTGACTGCCCTGGGATGCCGGCACGTGCGGGAATTGAACGAATACTGGAATGACCTGAACCAGTCAATAGATACAATTCGCCAAAACGAAACGAGCAGTGGAGACAATTCATGAACTACGACAAGAAGATTGAAGAAGGTATCTCGCGGTATCTGGAGAAAGTGGCGTCATACCTGCGGGAAACGCCGCCCGATGAGGCCGACGAGATAATTCGAGACCTCCAGTCCCATATTTACGACGCCTTGGCCAGTCGCAGCGGCGCGGAACCGACACCTGCCGACCTTGAGGCTGTGCTTTCGGAGATGGACCCGCCGGAATCGTACGGACCGCCCGTATCCAGCGACACCGGCACTCACAAGGCCCTCGACACGACCGGGCCGACCCGCTCGCTTGGGTCATGGGCAATGGCGGTGATGATATACGGAGTAATCATACCGATTATCCTTGCGATGGCAATGGTGATCTTCGGAGGGCGTCCGATGAACACCTGGCAAGTTGTCACGGCCCCCCTAGTGGTCTCGGGAATCATCCTTGAACTGTTGGCCCTTATTCTCGGCTTGGCGAGTTGGCGAGAGAAAACCGGAAAGGCTGCGGCGATTGGAGCAGGCATTATTATCATCTTGGTCGTGATCCCTGGTTTGCTGTGGTTAATGACCGCCAGCCCGGATATGGAAAATAGGTCGGCACATCTGTACCCTCCACGAAGCGTTTCTGATGAACCGTGTCCGCAATTCCGGCAAATCACGACCGACACGGCCTCGGAAACCCAACCGACCAGCAAGCCGACAAGCCAACCCGCAGTCCCGGACGTCCATTACATTGAACGAGGCATGAGGGGTTTCACCGTGAGGGTGGATTCAGATCTGTGTCCAGCCAACCTGAAGATCGATGAGCGCGTGGACGTTATGGGGAAGTTCTCGGTCAAAGACCAGCCGTTAAAGACGTATCCGATTATCGGCGGGCTTAAAGTCATAGCAATTGGCGGACGCGGAACGACAGACGTTTCGGTGAAAATATATCGCTCTGTTACGTTGGAGGTGCGCCATAAGGTTTGTTCTGGATTGATAAATGTCCTCCCGCACGCAAAAGGGAATATCTGGTTGCAGCGCAGCAGTTCGGGATCGATCCCGTTCAGTATTGGAACGATTAACCCGAAACTTCGCGATTTGCCGCCATTGGATACGCCCTCAACTGACAAATAGTAATCAATAAGGCGGATGGGGCTGCCTGACGACTGCGTTGAGCAAAGATTTTTTTAACATGACACTTGTATAAAGCGAGGGTTTTGGATATTACGACCGGCTGGCGCCAGCCACACGGGCGGGCAAAGGGGTATTTTTGGAAAATTCGGAAAGGCGAGAAGGTCGTATGACATCGAAAACAATTTGCGTAATAGGGGCAGGTAACGGAGGCAAAGCCGTCGCGGGGGATATGACTCTTGCGGGGCATTCATGCCGTCTGTTTGAGTTTGGCGAATACGCCGGCAACATCAAAACCGTAATCGACAGCGGCGGCATCGAAGTAACGGGTATCGCGCGGACGGGATTTGCCAAACTGGAACTGGCGACTACCGATCTCGGCGAGGCCGTCAAAGGCGCGGACCTGATAATGGTAACCACCCAGGCGCTTACCCATGAGCGGACAGCGCGTGAACTCGCGCCCCATCTGTCCGACGGACAGGTCGTCATCCTCTGGCCCGGCAGCGGCGGGACGCTCGTCGTGCGGAAGGTCTGGGACGAAATGGGTATGGATCGGCAGATACTGCTGGCTGAAGGCGTTACGTTCCCCTACTGCTGCCGGAGCCTCGAAGGGCCCGGCACGGTCAACATCCACCGCGTTGACGGGCCTAACATGCTCCTGGCCGCACTGCCGGCCTCCGATACCGATGCGGTAATCCATGCAATGGAAGGCACTTACACCGACAGGGTCAAAGCCGCCACAAGCATTCTCGAGCCGGCATTGTACAACGTGAACATCATCGTCCATCCCGTCGGCGCGCTGCTGAACATGGGGCGGATCGAATACTGCAACGGTGAATTCTACATGTACAAGGAAGGAATCACGCCGTCGGTCAAGAAGGTCATCTATGCGATGGACGCCGAGCGGTCAGCCCTTTTCAAGGTGATGGGCTACAAGCCATACACCTACGACGAGGTTTTCCGCGACTGCTTCAATATGACCGTGCCGGAGTTCGCCGCCACTTCGAGCAAAGGCCCGTTCAGTATGCAGGACCGCTACGTAACCGAGGACATTCCGATGGGCACGACTCTGACGGTCTCGCTGGCGCGAAAGGCCGGCGTTCCGACGCCCACCTACGACTGCATGATTCACCTGGCGTCGCTGGTCAACGATACCGAATTCTTCAGCGGCGGACGAAACCTCGAAAACCTCGGCCTGGACCACCTTACACTCGAACAGTTCGAACAGTATCTCCAGACCGGCAGGAAATAATGAGTTACGCAGATATTCTTATCGGTATTCGTTGGGAGGATTTGCCCGAACCTGTCCAGTCGCAGGCGAAGCGGTGTTTGAAGGACATCCTCGCCACGTCGGCAGGAAGTATGGCGCTGCCGACTTCGGCGCAGGCTGGGGAACTTATCGAAACGCAATTCGGCGTCGGCGATGTTCCACTGTGGTTCAAGGGCACCGGAAGCAGCGCCGTCGGAGCGGCCTTCTTCAACGCCCTGACGGTCGATTCGCTCGATTGCCACGACGGTTTTCGCCCGAATAAAGGTCATGCCGGAGCCACGGTGGTTCCGGTGGCGGTCGGGGCCTGTTCGCAACAGCCAGTCAACGGAGCCGAGTTGCTCACTGCCGTCGTCATGGGTTACGAAATCGCCTGCCGGGCCGGGCTTGTCGTTCACGCGCTGTACACCCCCGCCTGTCCCAGTTCCGGCTCCTGGGCGGCGCTTGGGGCAGCGGCTGCGGGGGCGAGGATTCTTGGCCTCCCCGCCGACGCTATCGACAAGACCCTCGGAATGGCGGAATACTACGCGCCCATCTCGCCGCTGCTTCGGTGCACCACCTGCCCGTCCGTCGTCAAGGACGGAGCCGGCGCAGGCGCGATGTCAGCCGCTATGGCGCTGGCGATGCAACGCCTGAAAATGCCGGGGCTTCCATCACTTTTTACCGCTGAAGCGACGGGCGCTGAACAGGCTGACTCGCTCGGCGACGAGTGGATGATCCTCCGGCAGTATTTCAAACCATACCCCACCTGCCGGTGGACCCAGCCGGTCGTCGAAGGCGTCCTGGCCCTCCAGCGCGAACACGGCTTCACACATGACGAAATCGAATCCATTGAGGTCGAAACGTTTCAGGAAGGTGCGGAGTTGGTGAAATTCCCGCCGGAGCATACCGACGGTGCGCAGTATTGCACGCCGTGGGCGGTGGCTGCGATGCTCATTGACGAACGGTTGGGCATCGAACAGATTCACCCGGAACGGCTTGACGATCCGAAGATAATAGACCTGGGTCGGCGCATTAAGACCCGCATAGCCGACGACATTCAGCAGCGTTTCCCCGAAGAATGTCTTGCCCGCGTTACGATATTTTTGAAGAATGGTCGGAAAATCACCAGCCCGACCACCGGCGCGCGAGGAGACCATACGGACCCCCTCACCGATGATGAAATGAACGTGAAATTCGACGAACTCGTTACGCAATCGCTCGGAGCCGAAAAGTGCCGCGAATTGAACGACGTGCTGGACTCGCTCGATCAGCGACCCGCCGGCGACCTGCTCGCGCTGCTGTAGTAATCCGTCAATGAGTTGGGTGCCATGCCTTCACGCGATCGCAGATCACTTCGTGAAGCGGGTAGGCATGTTCACGCCCTCCGTATTCGTTACCACACGAAGACTGGCCGTCCTTGCGGGATGCCTGCATTTATCGAACATCTCGAAGCCCTGCTGGGGCGGGTCTTGACAAAAAGAAAACCAGGCCCCAAAATCAAGAAGCAAAAACAAAAGAAAGGATAATTAAGTGCTCCGTCCCCTTAATTTCTAATTCTGAGTATTATGTGAAGGCATATGCACAAATTTGTGTTGCATGGGGTTGCGTTGGTTGGGAGTATCAAATCCTTCCTTAGCAAGAAGGACAAGATGGAGACAAGAAAATGTCGAGAGACACTGGACTTTATGATGACCTTTTTGATGCATTAGGCAAAGTTGATCTACCAGGCAAACTTAAGGTGCTACCTGATGAAAAAGCAGTTGAATACAAAGATCAGACAGGAGGTTGCGCGTGGCTGTTAATGGGACCTGCTTGCGCTGGATTCTTAATATTTGCTGCTTTCACTTGCTGGCCGTCTGTGTTGAGTTGGATATGCATAGCAGGCGCGATTATAATGGTAGTAACGACCATTGTATCCAACATAATTGGACATAGTGTAATTGTAAGACAAGGTCAGATAGTAGTTGCCATTAGATTGTTTGGGCACGTCTGGTGCAGAACATATGCGGTTCCCCCAGGTCAATTGGAAATATACGTGAGAATTGCTCCTCGTGGCGTCATTGTTGTATACGGCATTCGTATTCAGGGAAGAGTGTTTGGCAAGTTACCTGTTACTGGCTCGAAAAGGGAGGTTGTGTTTATAAAAAGTGTCTTTGACCGTGCTCTTGGGTTGGAGAATCGTCAAAGGCGATTTGAAGTGACCAAGAAGGAAAAATCGTTGAGTCCAAGGAGAACGATGCTGGTCGGCATCGTGGTTATTGCTATCGGAGCATATTTACTCGCATCGGCGATCGGGCTTGTAGGAAAGGGACGAAACAGTCTGGACTGGCCGACGACCGATGGGAAAGTTGTCCATTCGGAAGTGGACGAACTTTCCCATGGCTACAAGGCGGAAATCCGTTACATCTACTCTGTTGATGAGAATCCCTATACCGGTGACACAGTTTACGTGGGATCGCACTGGGGCAATTATGAGGAAGCCTGCAGAATCGTTGCCCGATACCCGGAAGGAAAGAAGGTTCGTGTGTTTTTCAATCCTGATGATCCTCGGCAGGCCGTTTTGGAATCTGGACCACAAGGTACCAATTTCGCGATGTTCTTTCCAATACCCTTCTTAGCTCTGGGCCTTCTGTGTCTGGGCATTGGTTTCTATGGTTACACAAAAAAGCGCGGGGAAGAATTAAGGGAATTAAGGGGACGGAATTAGAATTAAGGGAATTAAGGGGACGGAGCACTTAATTGCCTTGAGGAATTCTGGAATCCCGGAATCCCGGAATTTCAACTCGATAAATACGTTGCTGAAACACACCGTTGAAAAAGTCTGAACGAAACTTTTGATAGCCTCCCACGTTTATATTAGGATGATACCCCCCTTTTCAGGCATCTACAGGATGCCGGGAACACCGAGCGAGTGCAAAAACCGTAAAAGGAGACCGAAAATGGAAAAGAAAAGAACATTTGCAGGCAGTTTGGCAGGCGTTTCGTTGCCGATTTTCATTCTCTTCAATTTATTTATCACCTCATGTTCCGCCCAGGACCGAAAGGGACTCGTCGCCCACTGGAAGTTCGACGAGGCCAAAGGCGACAAACTCATTGACGCCTCAGGAAACAATAATCACGGTGTAATCCACGGGGCCGCCTGGGCAGAAGGAAGAGTCAGGGGCGGCTTGGAGTTCGACGGCGTGGACGACTACGTGGATGTGCCCGCCTCGGTAAGCCTGAACAGCATAAACAAGCAGATCACCATGATGTGCTGGATAAAAAGCCCCCTTTCAGACAGGTACTCCATCCTGGAAAGATGGTTTTATAAGAAAGGAGTGGACCAGCGATGCCTGGAACTGGACGTATCCAAAGCAAAACTCATCAACGTTCTTCTCTCGGCCAAAGGGGCCGGCAGCAGCGGGTCCATGTCCTCAAGGAAAGTACCGGCCGATGAATGGGTCCACCTGGCGGTAACTTCCGACGGAAAAAAGATAAAGATTTACATCAACGGTAAGCTCGATCCCAACATCAGCTCCGCTCCCGACCGGATATATCAGCCCACGGTGAACCTTCACATCGGCGGCTGGCTCACTGCGGGCGTCGATACCGTCAAATGGTACAATCGGTTCAAGGGCGACATGGATGAGATAAGGCTCTATTCGCGCGCCCTGACCGAAAAGGAAATACTGCAAATTTACAAGCAGACATGCCCCAAAGGAATAATTACGGGCAAAATAATTGACACGAACGGCAAACCCATAAGCGGCGCAAAGGTCGGTGTCGGACTGTTTTCGACGACCGCCGACGCGACGGGAGTGTACAGAATCTCCGTCCCGATAAAGACTTACGACGTAATCGTTTCCAAAAAAGGCTACAAGCCGGAGACAAAACCGGCGGTAAAGGTCAAAGAAGGAAAAAGCACCGAGGCGAACGTCCTGCTCACTGCCGACAAGGTCGCGCCGTCCATCTCGGAAATGAAGACCAAAAACGTAGCCAGCCTGACCGCTGTCATCCTGTGGCAAACAGATGAGCCGTGCCGAAGTATAATTAAGTACGGCGCATCTTCCCGAAAGTATGGCCTGACGGTTGAAGAAACTTCTTTCACAGAATCTCACCGGGTTGCCTTGACGGGTCTTACCCCCGGCTCCAAATACCACTTTACCGTCGAGAGTATAGACGGAGCGGAAAATTCCGCCATGAGCAAAGAACTCACATTTACCACACAGAAAAAAGGCGGCGTAATCCTCTGGGACAGCGGCGAGAAGCACACGGACAAACACTATGGTTTCCGCCCGTACAAGAATCGCGCCCGCTGGATGCAGGTTCCTTACGGCGATAAAGACTATCAGTTCAAGGGAAGCGCCGTACTGGAGAACGAGTTCTTCTACATCTACTTCCACTACAGCACCCATGACGCCATATTCCTCTACGCCAAGATCGACGGTAAGCCCGGTATATGGGTCAACGAGATGTACAAACGCGGCGGCGGGCACGGCCACGGTACAAGGTATGTCAAAGTCATAAAAACCTCGCCGGATGAGGTTATCCTGGAACACCAGGCCGCCAAAGCAGGCTGCATCAGCACCCATAAGGTCGTTTCCGGCAAACCGTGGGTGGAGTTTCGTGCTCTCAAGAACATCCGCACCCAGGGCATTCACGGCAAATCGCGCATAGACATAGTGCCCGTCGAAGGCGGAAACGACTACGTAATCGATTCCCTGAGGAATACTAAAAAATACTACAGGCCCGCTCGCACGCTCAAAGAAGCAAAGATGGTCCTTTGCCTGTACGAATCCGTCGAACATCCCTTCATGTGGGTGTTCACGTTCCCATCGCTTCAGCGGGCCAAGCCTTACATCACCTGCGACAGCGGCCACGGACCAAGGACCGACGCATTCTCCTGGGGACAGCCAAGAGACAAATCGGTAAAGATACCGAAGCATTGGTTCAGCGAACCCAATTGGCCGAGGAGGTCGTGGGGCTGCATCGCATCGACCCACGCCGGCTTCGGAAAAGACCTGACCGAGCCGGTGGTAATCGGGGCATTAACATACTGGCATAGCTGGAATCGTGAGGAATTGGGCATACCGATAAAAGCCGGCGAGGAATACAAGAGCAAGTGGAAACCCCCCTACCCCGGCAGATGGCGAATGACCGCAAGAGTAGCCGAGAAAAAATACGACCAGGGCTGGAAATACGACGGTAAGACGAAATTCCCGGCAAAGCACTTCTCAAAGGATGTTTATGACGGAAACTTCACATTCAAAAGCCCCATAGACGGCGTGCTGGACTACGTGCTTATGTACATGTACGACCGGACAAAGGATACGCCGGCCAACATCCTGACACCAATGGACCAGTACCGCTGGATGATGGAACAAAAATAAACCCATTGGAGAAGTATCATGCTCCGTATCTGCGGTCATCACGTATTCAATCTGATATGGGCCCACGGAATGGGAAAAGAGCACCTTGGAGATGAGACGAACGACTTCATCAAGGTCTTCAGGGAGGTAATGGGCAATCCTTCGGTGGCTGTCGAAGTCATAATAGGTGTTGACGACGTCTGTGGCCAATGCAAGGACAATGTTGACGGGAAATGCCTATCGTACGACGGAACCGTAGGTGACAGGAAAGTTATCGGCAAACTCGGTATCAGCCCCGGCGATGTGATGAAGTGGAGCGACCTCGTCAAACTTATTGCCGGCTGCGTCCGGGGCGAAGATGATTTCGTGGAAATTTTCGGTCAAGGGGCGCTGGAGAGCAGATTCTCATTTTTTAAGGACGGAATGGAGAAACTCGTAACCACCAGCCGGTAATCTGTAATTGACAAGGGAAGAACAGAGCAATATATTTATGCCCAACAGTTCGGCGGGTCGATAACAAGCGAAACAAGAAATCGGGAAAGTCGGGTTGGGCGACAAAAGCCTCCGGCACGGAAGACCATGTGTAAGGAAAGGAATCCTGGAATGACGAAGTATTCTTTAGTATTGATGCTGTTGGTTTTTGTGATGGCGGTATTGATGGTTTCTGACGCAGCCTTTGCCGCTGACGATGATAAAGACACCTCCGCATCCGACCCGATTGCTGATTTCAAGAAGCAGACCAAGGAGGCGGTTCCGTGGCTGGAATGGGGCGCAGACCTGCGTATGCGGGCGATCTGGGACAAGAACATCCGGTCGCTCGACGATTCGGCCCCCGGAAACGAACGATTCTGGCAGCGGTATCGCACACGGCTTTGGACCACCTCCACCATCACCGATAACCTCAAACTCAATTTCGGCATGGTCTGGGAGTTCAAGAACTACTGCCGGCCCGACGGTATGCGAGATACCGACTTCGACGAAGTCGTCTTCGAGACGCTCAACCTCGAATGGTCCAAGGCCTTCACTCTGCCGCTGAAGATAAAAGTCGGTCGGCAAAATCTTATGGACCTGAACAAATGGCTTTTCGCCGACGGTACGCCGCTGGACGGTTCGCGGACGTCCTACTTCGACGCCGTTCGCTTCACATACGAACTGGCTGAACAGAAAACCTCCATCGACGTGGTTTATATCGACCAGTACTCTAATTCCGATAAGTGGCTGCCGCCGATTAACGATGTTGACAGGCATCTTATCGAGAACGACGAGCGGGCCGTTGCGCTGTACGTCAAGAACAAGTCTATCGAGAACACGCAGATCGACGGTTACTACATCTGGCGAAAGACACAGCGGGAACTGGACAACGGATGGAATTCGGACTTATCAACCATCGGCGGACGCGTCGCCGGCGACATCAGCGAGAATTGGAAATACTACACCGAATTGGCTGTGCAGGTCGGTTCAAAGGATGGATACCATGTTTCGGCCCTCGGTTCAAACAACCAGGTAAGTTATTTCCTCCGCGACAAGTTGAACAACAACTTCCGCCTCGGCTACGAATATCGCAGCGGCGGAAATCATCCGAGGGAAAACTTCGATATCCTATGGGGACGCTACTCATATATCAGCAATATATACTGCTCCTACCTCGGCACGCTTGAGAACAATTCGGCGATGTTCACCAACCTGCACCGCATAAACTTCGGATGGTCGTGCGACCCGACGAAGAAACTGTCGCTGCACACCGATTATAATCTTCTCTTTTGCGATAATAACCAGAGCGATGACCTGGGTGATAGATTCTCCAAAAGCGGATGCCTTCGCGGGCACCTGTTCGCAGGCCTGTTGAAGTACAAATTCAACAAGTACGTCAGCGGGCACCTGATCGGCGAGATACTCCTGCCCGGCGATTACTACACCGACAGGAGCAACGACGTAGCCCTGTTCCTCCGATACCAACTGGTATTTGCGTTCTAGTAAAATTGGGCAATTTTACCCCGCTTCGATTTTCTTCAAAGCCTTGGCAGCGGCTTTGCGAACGTCTTCGTCCTTCATTGCTTCGCGGAGCGCGGGAATCGCATCCTTCGCCGCTGGACCTATCCTGCCCAATGCCTGGGCAGCCCTGCATTGTCCGAGAAGGAATTCCCCTTTTAAACCCTGTATGAGTATGGGGACGGTTTTTTCAACTGCGGCAGAGGGGTCGATCTTCGTCAATGTTACGGCAACCTGGAACGGCGCCATCACATCTTCATCCCCCAAGTCCTTAATAAGGACGGGAACCGCCTCCCTTACGGCAACGGCAGGTGCGATTTCGCCCAGAGCACCGGCGGCAAAGTACCGCACACGAACATCTTCGTCTCCAAGGGCTTTTACAAGGATCGGAACGATCTCCTTTACCGAATGGCCAATCACACCGAGGGAATCGGCGGCGCAGTACCGTACGCCGGCTTCTTTGTCTCCCAAGGCCTCGATGAGTGCGGGAACCGCCTCCTTTGCCGCCGGACCAATACACCCCAAAGCCCCGGCGGCCCAGGCTCGAACATCGCCATTTTCGTCCTTCAGTGCCTCGATAAGTGCGGGAACCGCCCTCTTTGCCGATGGGCCTATATACCCAAGCGCCCAGGCGGTCTCGCGCCGCACATCCTCGTTTTCATCTTTCAATGCCCGTATGAGGAACGGTACCGCCTGCTTTGCCGATGGGCCTATATTACCAAGTGCTCTGGCGGCGAGCACCCGCATATCATCGTTATCTTCATCCTTCAAGGACTCGATGAGTGCGCCAACCGCCTCTTTTGCCGGTGGGCCTATGTACGCAAGAACATCGGCAGCGATGTGCCGTACGTCGGCATCTTTATCCTTCAATGCCTCGGCGAGTGCGGGAACAGTTCCCTTTGCCGATGGGCCTATCTCCCCAAGGGCCTCGGCGGCACGGTACCGCATGTCGGGAGATTCATCCTCTTTCAAGACCCGGATAATCGCCGGAACGGCCTTCCTGGCCGATGGACCCATTTCCTCAAGAAAGTCGATGGCCCACTCCCGTACATTGGCATCTTTATCTTCCAGGGCATCGGCGAGAGCGGGAACGGCGGCCTCGCCAAGGGAAACAAGGTCTTTCCGTATCTCGTCGTTGTCTCGGGGTTTCTTCTCGTCAATTAAACCAAGATCAATCAACCATTGCCGCACCGGTCCGGGGTCTGTGTCTGTGTAGGATTCGCGCAACTCGGCCACCAATTTTCGGGCCTTGTATTCGTCCGTGGTGGTGTGGTACCAGTACCAGCTGCCCGCCGACAGAACGGCCAGGACGACGGCACCCAAAATGACCCGTCTTTTCCGAAGTTTCATCACTCGGCCTCGTAAACTCGAACATGAACATCTTACCATTGCAGATGGATTAGTAAAATCTATCATTTTGAGTGTTGCGAAAAGGCGACCGGGTAGCAAGCCCCCGGCACTGCCGGGGGATATATATGCCCCAACGTTTCAACATCACCCCCCCCTTTGACATAATCCCCC
>JAUVIQ010000130.1 GCA_030592655.1 Planctomycetales bacterium
GGCTGTGTCGCCGTCTTACCTTCCTGACCGGTTTTCTGATCAGGCTTGGTAATTGCCGGACTGTCGCCTTCAAGGACGTCATCGACCGCTGTTTCACCAGTCGGTTTGCTTGTCTGGGCCTGGACCGATTGGACCGTCGCAAACATCATCACCGCCGCCAACACTACAGATACATGCCAAATACGCATCAGTACATTCCTTTCAATGTTACCTTTGTTTCAGACCATAAAAAAGCGGATTGCGTATTCTGATGGACTTGCAACCGGGAGTCAACACCAAAACGTATTTCCTCTGTCGTGATGTTAATCGGAATACATCTGCTCGCCCCATTTCCGGGACCGCGCTTCCAACTCGCCGTCGGCAATGGCTCGTCGAATCTCCGATGTTAACTGCGAGAAAAACGCCAGGTTGTGAATCGTTACCAGTGTGGCTGCGAGCATTTCACCTGCCTGGAAATAATGGCGAAGCGTAGCCCGCGAGAAGTTCCGGCAGGTGTAGCAATTGCAATTCTCATCCAGCGGGCGTGTGTCGCCGGCGAAGGCGGAGTTGCGAAGTTTGACCCGCCCGCTCCAGGTGAACGCCTGGGCGTTCCGCCCATTCCGCGTCGGAAGAACACAATCGAACATGTCTATCCCGCAGGCAACGGCTGCGATTATGTCCCTCGGCTCACCCACGCCCATCAGGTAACGAGGTTTCTCACGCGGGAATTGCCCGTCGATGTGCTCCAGAACAGCCTTCATCTTCTCATGTCCCTCGCCGACGCTAAGGCCACCGACGGCATATCCCGGAAGGTCCAACTCCACAAGCGCCTCGGCGCTGCGCGCCCGAAGGTCCAGGAAAACCCCGCCCTGCTGAATACCAAAAAGAGAACCTGCCCCATTTTTCTCCAACGCCGCCTTACATCGCCCAGCCCAGGCGGCGCTGCGCCTGACTGCCTCGGCGACATGTTCCTTCGGCGCGTCGGCCGGAGGACATTCATCCAACTGCATTATGATGTCGGCGCCCAGTTTGGCCTGAACGTCCATACAGGTTTCCGGCGTCAGTTCCACCGTGTCGCCGTTGATGTGGGATTGGAAAACGACGCCGTCGTCGGAGACCTTCCGCAATGCCGGAAGGCTGAAGACCTGGAATCCGCCGCTGTCGGTGAGGATTGGCGAGTCCCACGCCATCATCTTGTGCAGCCCGCCCATCTCGGCGACGGTTTCAGCGCCGGGGCGGAGCATCAGGTGATAAGCGTTAGCCAGAACCATCTGTACGCCGGCGTCGTGGAGTTGGTCCGGCGTTATGCCCTTGACGGCTCCGTACGTCCCGCACGGCATGAACACCGGCGTAGCGACCTCGCCGTGAGCGGTGCGAAGAACGCCCGTCCGGGCCTTGCCGTCGGTCTTATCTATTTGGAAGGCGAATATCGAATCCGTTAGCGGCATAAATAATAGAATAACAAGGGACGATCGCTACATCCAATCCAAGATCGCAACCTCAAGCATTTCTTTTCCCCTTGCCGGTAGGCTGGGTCGTCAGGCTCGCCTTTTCTTTACGGAATTTCCTTTTCCTGAAGTACCTGTGCGGTTATTTCACCCCGGCCAGTTCCTTTGCTGCTTCCACCAGCGCCGGTTCGGCGCCTTCGGAAAAGAAGGCTGGGAACCAGAACTCCTTGTGGCATTCGTAACGCAGGTTCTCGCCGTCCTGACGGCAACTTTCCGCTGATGGCAGATACCCGACGATACCGTTGGCGTATCCGACGACGAACAGGTGCTTGAACGGAAGTTCACGCCGCACCCTCAGCCCTATCTCGACGAACAATTCGCCCGGAAACGCCGCCAGGGCGATCTCATCTCCCAGGCGCAGCAACTGGACCTCGCCGGGAATCGACGTCGGGGCTGTCCCGTCCCGCAGGCTCGGCAGGACGCGCTGCTCCCAGGTGGTGTCCTCACCGGACTTTCGTCTGGCCTCCAACTGTTTTTCAACCTCATCGACCGACGGTAAAGTGAGTAAAGGAAGATCGACTTCTTTGGATGCGATGCGGATTTTCAGATTTTGCTCCGTCGTTTCTATCTGTTCCATGACCGACAGGGCTGCGCCGGCAATCACCGTTCCCGATCGCCGCGCACTGTCGGCGCCGCGGGCGAAACCTACCGAGCCGTCTTCCTCGATCCACTTGACCTTCAAGTCGCCGGCTGCTCCGTTGAGGAACATCGCAGTCATCCCCGAAGGGGTCCAAGGCGACTTCCCGTCATAGACTTTTTCGAGGACTTCCTGGAGGAAGCCCGGATAATCGGCGGAGAAATACTTTCCCCAACCGGCGACGCTGGCGTGTGCGGCATAGTTGACCACTGCGACCAGCGGCGTTCCGTCCGGGCGGTCCAGTCGCAGGACCGAGAGCGTTTCATCGACGGGGCCTTCGGGGTTGGCTCCCCACTTGGCGCCCTTTGGTCCGTCCGGCGTGGGGAACCAGCGGTTGACGTTGAAAGGCGCAAGGCCTTCGCCGACGCCGATTCTTACCTCGGCGAGGCGCGAGTCGGCCTCTGCTACTGCGCCGGACATCTTCGCGACCAATTCGTCCAGATAACTCTGATATGAAACGTTGTCGCCTTCGTCCGGATGTGGTCGGCGGGTGATTGGTCCCGAATGCGTATGCGATGCGGCGAACATGACGCATGCCGGCGGGATGCCGGTCATTTGTTCGATGCGCTCGCGAGTCTCGGCCACTATCTTCTTTCCCAGGTCGATAACGTCGGCGGTTACTATAGCCGCCCTGGTCCGCCCGTCGTCGAGGACCAGCGCCTTGACCAGCAGTTTGTCGGCGATTCCCACGGCAGGATTGGCCCCGACGACACCGGTACAACTGGTCAACGCCCCGACAGCCGGCGTGATGTCCGCCCGCGCAACACCTGCTTTCAATATACTCATTTGCTCACGCTCATTTCTTTTCCTTTGATATCGGGGCGACTGGATTTGAACCAGCGACTTCCTGCTCCCAAAGCAGGCACTCTGCCAAACTGAGCTACGCCCCGTGAACTCCCTGTTCAATTCTTCACAATACCAGCGACTTGCCCCAGGGGCCACTCTACCAATCTGAGCTACGCCCCGTGAATATGTCCATTAGAAAGTATCACTGTCTATTGGTCAACGCCGAAGAAAAACAAAGCCCAGCCATCCCCTGGGGACAGGTTCGAATGGCTGGGCTTGTTGGAATATGTTACGGCGAGCGCGTCTTGCTTACTAGCCGCGACCGGCAGGGAGCGGGTAACATGCTCATTACTGTTGACACGCCCGCTCCCTGCCGGTCGCGGCTAGCGATTCACCATCGGAATTTGCCTCTATCCCGCCACCTTGGGGATAAGGCCCAGTAAGAAGACCATAGCTAGAATTCCGACCGTCTCGGCAATACCCATCGCAATGAGGAGGAAGGTGAAGCCCTTGCCGTCACTTTCGCACATGGCGCGGATACCGGCAGCGCCGATCTTCCCCTGCACCAGGGCAGAGAACATCTCGGCGATACCGACGCCTATTCCCACCGCAAGGAGAGTACCCGCAAACTCAGTCGTCAATGCCCCGTTGGCAACGCTAACGTCGTTGGCAGTCTTCATCAGAACTTCCCTGATCCTGCCCATGATGATCATGGCGTAGAGCGTCTGGCTGATGGGCATACCCAGCAGAATGATATAGGTGAAGCTCAGGTTCTTACCGGCCTTGGCTTCCTTGGCCCATGCGCCTGCAGCGGCCCTTCCGGCAGCGCCGATACCAATGGCGCTTCCGACAGCGCCAAGCCCCAACGCAAGAGCGCCGCCCATCTGCCCCATGAACTGCAGAATGTTCGACGATATTTCGGCCGGCTGGGTCGTTTGGGCCAGTAATGCGCCAATCATCGGTAAAGTGATACTTATCATGCTGCTATCTCCTTAACTTTGCGGGATGCGAACGGTTTGTACGCCTGCCCCGTCCATTGCATACCCAGATTATTCGAAAATTCCAACATATTGAGCCGCACACCATGTGCGAATAACGCGATAAGAGCCAGTCCTATATTCAACGAGTGCGCCAGAATCAAAATGGGCACCGCGAAGAACCATGACCCGATTGAGAGGGCCAGTTCATTGAAACTGCTGGCAAGGACGCCGCTGGCCAATCCGACAGCCATAAGGCGGACGTAACTGATAACGTCGGAGAAAGACGACAGCATGGACAACGGGAAATTCGCCAGCCCCATTCCGACCATCTTAAACGGGTTCTTCGATGGGCTTTCGAACAGTATCGCCAGGGCAGCGCCGCATATGAGTAGGTACAGCCAGGGCCCGTTCGGGTCGAGGGGCGAAGCATCGCCCAGGACGAAGTACTTCACGACGCCGAGCATTCCCCATATAAAGATCGCCCAGCCAACCGGGCCAATGGACTTCAACGAAGGCCAATACGAAATACCCCGCCAAATCTGCGCGATTGAAAGATGTATCGCCCCCATAAAGAAACTTATCCGCATTACGAGGTCGCGCGACGCATCGGTCATGTTCACGGGGATTAGTGGATTATAGAGCGTTACGCCGAAGAAATTCGCCGTTACCAGTCCCCACCCCAGCGCGACGCCCCCGATAATCGCCAACAGACGGGTGAAGTCCGCCCCCAGAGATTTGGAGGCCTTCTTGTAGAACACAAGCAGGCCTATTAATATGACGGCTCCATATCCGCCGTCGCCGATGAGCATTGCTGCGAAAATCGGCAGGGCGATCATGAACGGGACGGATACGTCGATTTCCTTGTACCCCGCCACGGTTCCGAGCATTTTGAACAGCCCCCTTATCGGTCCTGTGAATCGCGGGTATTGAATGAGAGTAGGGGGGGCTTCGCCTTCTGCCGGTTCGCGGGATTCGACGGCTGCGACAATATCTCGCTTGACCAGGTCGGACGAGATCGTATCGGCCTTCTCGGCGGGGACCCATCCCTGAACGGCGAAGAGAGCGCCGCCGTTCATCGCGCCGGCGATGGCCTGGGCGTATTCGACTTCGCCGGCGAGTTCCTCGTCGCGGCGGGACAGCAGGTCGGTAAGGTTCGCCAGTTCCGCCAATCGGTCGGCGTCGTGGGCCAGAGCCTTATCGACCCGGCCTGCTTCGGCGCGGACGGTAGGGAGATCGCGTTTGGGCGGTTCGATTTGCTCGGCATCTTCGGGCAAAGTCGGTTCTCCGTCGCGTTGAACGACACCGACGAGCAGGTGTTTTCCACCCAGGTTTCCCAGCGTGGCGACGCACTCGGCTGATACTTCTTCCAATTGTCCGGCGGGGACGGAATAAAACTTTACCGGTACGCCCGCTTCGGCGAGTGCGTCGAGTTGTTCGAGTCGCAGTTCGCCCCAGATGTCCAGTTGGTCGGCCTCTCGGTGCAAAGCGTTCAGACGGTTGCGATTTTCGTGCGTCTTGTGGAAGAGTGTCAGGATTTCATCGGCAGCGGTATCGGCGTCCATTTCCGGCGCTTTTCCCGACGGCGTTACCATCTCGATGATCTGAGCGGCCTGACGGATGGATGAAAGCCTGGCGGAGAGTTCTTCCGGTGCATCGGCTGACGGATCGACCGGTTCGAGATGCATCGCGCCGAGTTCGCGCAGCCCATCGAGCAATGCCTCCTGCGAGGCGGCGCGGGTAACGACGAAGATTTTTTTCATCTTTACGATCACGACTGCTGCTCCACGTTCGCTTGTGTTGAATTCGGTCGAATCGGTTGTGCGAAGGCTGAACCGGCGGCACGTTCCCGTGCTTCCAGTTTGCCCTTGGCGAGTTTGGCGCGTCCGACGGCGGCGGTCTGTTCTTCGCCGAGGTGGATGCGGATAACGCGGATGTTCTCCCGGCTTCGGGGGATCAGGACCTTATCGAAGAGGTTGACTCGCTGGATGACCTTGGTCAGTGCCAGGTTCAGCAGGCTGTACCGCCGTTCGAGGATGTCGGCGCGCGCCTGCTTCTCGTTGAGTTGGCGTTTATCGGCCAGGGCTTTGTCCACCCACGGCGGCGTGGCGAACAGGCTGTAATCGGCCATTGGGAACGAGACTGATTCGAAGGTCGGTATTCGCACGCCCGCGACGTTTTCTTCGGAAGTGTTGACCTCGGTCGGTTTGGCCAGTCGGGCCACGTCGATCCCGGCAGTGTCGCTCAGCACGGGGCGATAGCGGTCGATCCGCTTGCGGACCGCGTTCGCTTCGGCGTGGGCTGATTGCCGGAGCCGCCAGACATCCCGAATCGTCAACTGTAACTGCTGTTGCTTAAGTTTCAGCATCGGCAGATAGCGGTCGAACCGCTCCAGCGAATCGCGCTGACGCTTCAGTTCGGGTCGAGTTAGTCTTATTTTTCGCGCCATTTGTCCACGAATTACAACGGGTTACACGAATTTTTTTCTTCTTTTTTCAATTGGCAATTGAAAATCGGCAATTGGCAATTTCCATCAGGCTGCTTCTGCTTCGGATATTTCCCGAGGCCAATGTTTTTCAATAATGCTTCGGCGTATTCCGGTCTCTTCAGGTTCGAAGCAATCCGCCAGCATTTTCCAACATTCGTCCAGCGCTTCTTCCAGCGGGATATTGACCGACAGCGACATGATCCTGCTTTCGAACAGGTCGCTGTATTTCAGGAGTTTTTCGTCCCACTCGGAGGACTCGAACCCCATAGCCTTCTTTTCCCTGCTCTCACGCGCGCCGGCGTAGAGTTGGATGCAGGCGTTCATGATGGCGCGATGATCGTCGCGCGTATCGCCGTTGACCTGCTGTTTCAGACGCGAGAGGCTTCCGAACGGTTCGATATGCCCGCCTCGGAGGTAGAACTGTCCTTCGGTGATGTATCCGGTGTTGTCGGGTACCGGGTGCGTAACGTCGTCGCCGGGCATTGTCGTAACGGCCAGGACCGTCATGGAACCGGCTCCGTCCAGATCGACCGCCTTTTCGTATCGGCGAGCCAATTGGCTGTAGAGGTCGCCGGGGTATCCCCGGTTGGAGGGTATCTGCTCCATGATGATAGCGACTTCTTTCATCGCGTCGGCGAAGGCTGTCATATCGGTCAGCAGGACGAGGACTTTTTTGCCCTGGAGTGCGAAGGACTCGCCGACGGCTGTGCACAGGTCGGGAACCATCAGGCACTCGACGACCGGGTCGGCGGCGGTGTGGATGAACATTATCGTCCTGCTGGTAACGCCGCCGGCTTCGAAGGCGTTGCGGAAGATGAGGTAATCGTCGTGTCGAAGTCCCATCCCGCCGAGGATGATGACATCGGCCTGGGCCTGGAGACCGATGCGGGCGAGCAGTTCGTTGTACGGCTCGCCGGCCACCGAGAAGATCGGTAGTTTCTGCGACTCGACCAGCGAGTTGAATATGTCGATCATGGGTATCCCGGTGTGGACCATGTTACATGGCAGTTGCCGCTTCGTTGGATTGATTGCCGGTGTTCCGATGTCGATTGGATCGTCGGTCAGTTCCGGTTTACCGTCGCGGGGTTTGCCGGCTCCGTTGAATATCCGCCCCATGAGATTCGGCGAAAACGGGACCTGCATGGGCCTGCCGAAGAAGCGAATACGGTCGCCCGTCGAGACGCCCTGCGTACCGGCGAAGACCTGGAGAGAGACCTGGTCGCCTTCAAGCCGGATGACCTGGGCGAGCGACGTGCCCCGGCTGGTGGTAATGGTCGCCAGTTCGTCGTAGGCGACGCCCGAAGCCGTTACCTTAACGACACTGCCGGCGATAGATGTTATCTCGTTATAGTATTTCTGCATATCTAAAGACTCCCAATCAGTCCACGGATTACACGGATTTTTAAAAATCCGCAATCCGCAATCCGCAATCCACAATCCGCAATTACTATCAGGCGTTAGCCAATTCCGGTTCTTCTATTGCCGCTCCGCCTTTTGTTGCTATTGTTTCGTCGATGTCGGCGAGGAGTTTTTTGTAATCGTCTGAATCCGTCGCGGCGTAGTTGAAGTTTCTGAACAGGTCGGCTACGTGGACGATTACATCGCGCGCCCGCTCCCTGTCGGCGAATCCGAAGTCCAGCCTCAGAACTTCCAGGCACTTTGCGAAGACGAATTTCTGTCGTTCGGCGTCGGTGGCTCCGTCCACTTTGTCGAAGGCGTTCTGCTGGAGATATACGTTGTCGAAGAAATCGCTTTTGAGGTACACGGTGAAGTCTTCGACCGTAGTTCCCTCTTCGCCGACGACGGTCATCATCTGGTGCACTTCATTGCCTCGATGGAGGATTTTCTTTACCTCTGCGACCTCGGCGGGATCAAGTATCCCGACGTACTTGCTCCAGGATTCCAGCGGGTCGATGGAGGGGTATTTTCGCGCGTCGCTGCGGGCTCGGCTGAGGCCTTCAAATGCTCCGACGACCTTGAGCGTGCCCTGCGTAACGGGTTCTTCGAAGTTTCCCCCAGCCGGGCTGACTGTTCCGCCGATTGTTACCGACCCGGTTCGCCCATCCTTCAGGCGGACGAAACCCGCCCGTTCGTAGAAACCGGCGATACGACTTTCGAGGTAAGCGGGGAAGGCTTCCTCGCCGGGGATTTCCTCAAGCCGGCCCGAAACCTCGCGCATCGCCTGTGCCCATCGGCTTGTCGAATCGGCAAGCAGCAGCACGTGCAGCCCCATCTGGCGATAGTATTCCGCTAATGTAACGGCAGTATATACCGACGCTTCGCGTGCGGCGACGGGCATTGCCGAGGTATTGCAGATGATGATTGTTCGCTCCATCAGCGTTTTTCCGGTACGCGGGTCGATGAGTTCGGGGAATTCGCGGATCGTCTCGACGACTTCGCCCGCCCGTTCACCGCAGGCTGCGACGATAACGATGTCAACGTCGGCGTGGCGGCTTGTGAGTTGCTGGAGGACGGTTTTTCCGGCACCGAAGGGTCCGGGGATGCAATACGTCCCGCCGCGAACGATTGGGAAGA
>JAUVIQ010000250.1 GCA_030592655.1 Planctomycetales bacterium
AATTTTTCTTGCTGCATGGTTTGTTCAATCGAAATCGCGTCGGCGGGCGATTGGCATTCGCCGACCCGCTCCGAACGCCCTCGCCGTTACTTTCAGCACCGGAGCGGCCTGGCGACGCTTGTATTCCGAAGCCGACACCATTGACGCGACGCGACGAACCACGTCGGCATCGAGTCCTGCGGCGATAATCTCACCGATGCTTTCCTCACGCTCGACATAACGCGACAGGATCACATCGAGAATATCGTAAGGCGGTAGTTTGTCCTGGTCGGTCTGGTCGGGTTTCAGTTCGGCGCTGGGCGGCTTGACGAGGATGTTTTCGGGAATCCGCTGGCCTGTCGTTTCGTTCAGGTGCCGGGCAAGGTCATAGACCATCGTTTTGGGCACGTCGCCGATAACGGCCAGGCCTCCGGTCATGTCGCCGTAGAGTGTGCAATATCCGGTTGCCAGTTCGCTCTTGTTTCCGGTCGCCAGCGGCAGGTGTCCGCAGGCGTTGGAAAAGGCCATGACGAGGTTGCCCCGAATACGGGCCTGGATGTTCTGGTCGGTCGTATCGGGGCGGTTTTCCGGCAAATGTCCCGCCAGGGCCTGTTCGTAAGCAACGTGTATCGGGTCTATCGGTAATTCGAGAAGCCTGATGCCGGTATTCTCAGCCAATTGGCGCGCATCGGCGAGGCTGTGGTCGCTGCTGTAGCGCGAGGGCATGGCGAGCGCCAGGACATTTTCGCCCCCCAGCGCGTCGGCGGCGAGGACGGCTACGACGGCGGAATCTATCCCGCCCGACAGGCCGAGTACGACTGACCGGAAGCCACACTTACAGACGTAATCCCGCAAACCAAGTTTCAGAGCGGCTGACAGTTGCTCCATATCGGAGCCGACCGGTTCGCATTGCCCCGCGCCGGCATCGGTGTCGATTACCAGGAGGTCTTCGTCGAAACTTTTGCATCGCGCGAGGATTTCACCGTCTGCCCCGACGACCAGACTTGTACCGTCGAAGATAAGTTCGTCGTTTCCGCCGACCTGGTTGACATAGACAATCGGCGTTTTCGTCCGTTGGGCCTGGCGGCGGATAAGGTCTTCACGAACGTCGGTCTTGCCCAGTTGAAACGGGCTGGCGGACATGTTGATAATAATTTCGGCCCCCGCGTCGCGGAGGTGTGCGACGGGGTCGGACCGATACAGCGCAGCGCCGAGTGCGGGACGGTCCCAGAGGTCCTCGCAGATGCTCACTCCGATTCGCCAGCCTTTCAGTGTCAACGGCTTCGGCGGCGGGCCGGGGCGGAAGTAGCGTGTCTCGTCGAATACGTCGTAAGTCGGAAGGAGCGTCTTGACGTGAACGCCGGCGACCTTGCCGTCAGCCAGAAACGCAGCGGCGTTCTCCAGAGGCCTGCCCGGCGAGTCCCCCGCCGGACGGGCAAAGCCCACCAAGGCTGCGATACCACGGCATTGCTTCGCCAGCGACTCGACGGCATCGACTCCCGCCGAGATAAAACCGGCCCGGCTGAGAAGGTCGCGCGGAGGATAACCCAACAGCGACAACTCGCTGAAGACGACCAGTTCTGCCCCTGCCTGCTCGGCGCGGGCGATGCAATCGGACATTTTCCGGCTGTTGCCGGCAATGTCGCCTACCGTCGGATTAATTTGTGCTATGGCTATTTTCATCAGGTTTTTTCACTACTTGTTTTTTTGCGAACAGCATCGGAAATATGATGTCGCTTGCGCAACAGGGTATCCAAACGGCCAGGAAAAGGAATATCCCCAGTTGCACCGTCGTCCAGACATCCAGCGGTTTGTCCATTGCCATGAGCATGTGGGCCAGCGATGCGAACGTGCTGAGAAAAACGTGTCCGGCGTGCGGAAACTTCGTCTTAGGCCAGAAATACGCAATTGCAATTCCCGCAAAGGCCGCGGGATTCACCAGGTACCACTCTTCGATAAAACCGGCGTGGACGTGCGCATGCGGAAGACCCTGAAGAATCTCGCCCAGATACGGGATAAGCGAATCACTGAGCGTCGCAATGCCAACAGCGCCGAGGTATCCGATCAGGATTGTCGCCCACCACTTACCCCGCCCGTACAGGCGATACATTCCGGCAGTTACCATCGCGCTGAGCAGGACGTGGACAGGATGAAACACCGCAAATAACCCATGGGACAAATCGTGCGAAACATGAGCGAAGGATACTACCACCATGACCGCGACGCCAACACCGGCTCCGAACATCGTGAACGGCGCGTGAGATTTGAGTTCCCTGCCTATCTTCTTCGATGTTGTGCTCATTTTGCGTCTGTATCCGTATCCAAGGGTGTTCCTTTTTCAAGTCTCCAGGTTTACCGGTACACATCTTTGCGATGCCCCACCGCCATCACTTCAACAGTTCGCACGGCTCACTTGCCCTTCTCCGCAAGATATTCACGGAACGGGCGCGACGGTTCGTTGCGCCTTGAGGCAATAAGGGCCAAATCCAGCAAATCTTCCCTGAGGTCCTTTTCGTCAGCGATACGCATCAAGACCGCTGCTTGTTGTTTCTTTGGAAGCGCACGTAATGCCGTCAGGAATACATCTGCTGTCGCTTGTGTCGTAGTCATGCGTACACCTTTCTTTTGGATATTCATTATACGACACAAACTCCGGCGTCGCTATACGCCTTTCCCCTTACTGTGAAGTCTCGCCCGAAAGCCTGCCCGTATGGGCATACAGCAGAATGTTTCGCATCAGTTCAAAGGCGCTGTCAGGCTCGTAGCCGGCCAGTCCCCAGCACGGATAACCTACCAAACCAGCAGTCAAATCGTCCCGACTGAAAATTATCGACAAACGTCCCTTATGCAACACACCACGTAAGCGTGGGTTACGAGAAGCCGTTGCCGAACCGCCAGCGGCCTTGCGATACGAAACCTTCTTGATGGTAAAGCCGGACCTGGTGTAGAGAGCATGGCCCGAAGCAATCGAACCGTACCGACCTTCAGGCAGGATTTTGGCGATTGCCTTCTCTACCGAGGCGGAAAACGCCTTGCTCCCGCCGGCAGTGTCGATTATCAGCGTTCCGCCGGCATCGATATATTTACGCAATGCCCGGCAATCTTCGGCATCGAACGAAAATGCCGCTGTACCCGTAATCGCAGCGACAGGATGCTTCGATGCGTCGAGGTCCGTTATGGCCGTCGGTTCGGAAATATCAACGGCTATGCGATGTTTGTTGCCCATCAAAATCGCAAATCGTTTCCACGCCAGCGGTTCAGGATTGTAATTGCCGGCGTATTTGACCGGCGCGACCTTTAACGTCGTAACAGGCGTGAATTTCTTCGCCGTCGGCCAGGGGCTTACGCCGCGATTGCGGAGCGAACCCTTGTCCGTAACGTAAAAATAGATATTGGCTCCCAGACGAAAAACGTCGGTTTTGGTGGCATAGGCGTTCATCTGCCAGGCGAGCGAGACCTCCGCCGGCGAATGGACCGCCAGCAGGCGAACGCCGTTGGAAATACCCATCAGCCCTCGCTTGTGGACCTTGTAGTGGATGTTGTAAATCGGGTGGTCTCCCGGCAGACGGGTCAGTTCGTGCTTCGGGAATATCCTGGCGTAGTACTTCTGCATAGCCGAGTTGAATGCGCCCCGGCTACAGGC
>JAUVIQ010000268.1 GCA_030592655.1 Planctomycetales bacterium
CGAGCAGATCAGGAAATGCCACGGCGACGTCAAGGAGCATCCGTGTGTCAAGGCCGATAAAGCCGAGGATAAATGAAGGCCGCCGAGGAAACTTCAAAGGAACTGCCCGACTGGTTTCCGACAGTCGCCGAGGACGTTCTGCAATACTGCCTGCCCAAGCCGGGTCTGTGGGTTGACCTGGGTTGCGGAGCCGGCGGGCTGGGTCTGGCCTTGGCGAGAATGTCGCAAAGCACCATATTGTTGATCGACCCGGACGCCGACGCCCTTACCAAGGCGGTCGAAAAAGCCGAAGCGGACGGGCTGACCGGAAGGGTCGTGCCTATCGTCGCTTGCGCCGAGCGTATTCCGCTACCGGACGAAAGCGTTGATGTCGTAGCCAGCCGGGGATCAATCTTCTTCTGGAACGACCCGCCACAAGGTCTGCGCGAAGTCTATCGCATCCTGCGCCGGGGCGCTCGCGCCCTGATAGGCGGGGGTCTGGGAAGTTCGTATCCGGCGTGGGCGCGGGAAGAGTTTTACCGTCGCAGGAATGCGGATGTCCAGGCCGGCGGCGCCGAGGCGGTCCGGAAATGGGAAGTACCTCGCCAGCCGGAGTGGATGGAGGCCCAGGCACGTTCTGCCGGTCTGTATGATGCGCTGATCGAACCGACACCCCCGCATCTCTGGATGCTTTTCGAGAAGGACATTTCTTGAGCAGCGACAACGTAATCGAGGTTCGCGGCCTGGTGCGCCGATACGGCGAGCTTGTGGCTTTGGACCGGGTCGATTTTACCGTCCGGCGAGGTGAGATATTCGCCTACCTCGGGCCTAACGGCGCGGGCAAGACGACCACCATCAACATCCTGGCCGGTCTGCTGCATCGCGATGCCGGGCAGGTGAGCGTCTGCAAATTCGACATTGATCGTGAGCCGGTCGCCGTCAAGCAGCGGATCGGCGTCGTTCCGGAAGAATCCAACCTCTACCCGGAACTCACCTGCCAGCGGAACCTGGAATACCTCGGTCAGTTGTACGGCCTGGGGCGGTCGGAGCGGCGGGGGCGAGTGGACGAACTGCTGGAGACGTTCGACCTTACCGAAAAGGCCTCCGTTCGCTTCCGTGCGCTGTCGCGCGGGATGAAGCGGCGACTGACCGTTGCTGCCTCACTGGTACACAACCCCGAAGTGGTCTTTTTCGACGAGCCGACGGCCGGGCTGGACGTGCCCAGCGCACGGACGCTTCGGGAACTCATCCGAACCATCAACCGACGCGGAACGACGGTTTTCCTGACGACTCACAACCTCGCCGAAGCCGAGAACCTCTCCGACCGAGTGCTCATCCTCATAAAGGGCAAAGTCGTTACCGAAGGCGCGACGGACGAGATCGGCAGACAGGCAGCCGGGGCCGAAATCCTTTCCGTAGTCTTTTCGGCGGGTATCCCGGTCGATGCCCTGCGCGCCGCGTGCCCTGCCGTTATGTCCGCCAACATCACAGATGAAAAATGGAGGTTCGAGGTGGCCAATGTACACCAGGCCACAATGCAGATTGTCGCCTGGGCGGAAAAATCAGGCCTGACGATCCTGAAAATCAGCACCGAGACACCGAGTCTCGAAGAGGCCTTCATGGCGATCCTCGAGAAAAATTCCGCCGGATCGGAGGTGCGCCGATGAGCCAAATCGCACGCGCACTGTTCATAAGCCGTAAGGACGTCGAAAGTTACTACTCCAAACCGCCGCTGATAACCTGGGGACTGCTTTTCCCGGTCGTCCTGATGCTTGCCGTGTACGTCAAGAATCCCGCCACCTATCTCGTCGTTGCGCCGGGGATCATCGGAATGACACTTCTGTTCGGAAATACCTCAATGGCCGCCATCGTCATTACCTGGGAAAAGCGGTCCGGCACTTTGCAGCGTCTGCTCCTTGCGCCTGTAACGCATCGGACGATTGTCCTTGGAAAGGTCGTCAGCGCAGCGGCCTACGGTGCAGCCACCTCGACGGTCCTTACGCTTGGCCTGGTGGTGCTGCTGAAAATGCCGATGGTTCACCTTCCGGTTTTTATCGTCGGTCTGCTCGCCGGAGCGGCGACCTTCGCCCTGCTTGGCCTGATCATCGCGGTGCGGGTCAGGGAGGTTTTCGAGGCGATGACGCTACTGAACTTTTTCCGATTTCCGATCCTGTTCATCAGCGGCGTGTTCATGCCTCTCGACGCTCTGCCGGCATGGGCCAGACCGATTGCAATGGTCTCGCCGCTGACGCATACGGTGGAGTTGCTGCGTTTCGGTGTTACAGGCCGATCGTGGTTCCCTACTCCCTGGATACCCATCCTGGTCTTGGCGACGATGCTCACAATCAGTTGGCTTCTGGCGGGAACGGCATTCCGGCGGCACGCAAACCGATGAAAAAAGCAGGTAGGCTGGGACGAAGCGGAGCGGAGTCCCAGCCTACCTACTGATACAACCTGCGTTGTCATGCTAACCTCTGGTCATTAACGTTCCGCACTTCGGATTAAACCGTCCCGGTTTAATCCGGTTTAATCTGCGGTAAAATATTCGGGTCAGACGCCCATTTGGTCTTGTCAGGCTTGCTGGAACGGGGCATAATAACAGCAGCAGATCTTTTGCGTGGTGATTTCGAACGAAGAACCAGTCGGCGACGCCTGCGTGCCCTTCGGGTCTGAGCCTCAGAATCGAAGACCGGTAGGCAGGAATATAGAGGAGAATCAGATATGGCAGAGGCGCAACTTGTCGTGCAGAACATCGGTGGCGTGGTTATCGCCAGTTTCAGCGGCGCGTCAATCCTGGACGCTCAAGCCATCGAAGCGATCGGCGAACAACTCTACGAACTCGTCGATGAGCAGGCGCAGAGGAAAATACTACTGGATTTCTCGCATGTCAGGTTCCTCTCGTCGTCCCTTCTGGGGGTGTTAATCAGTCTCCAGAAGAAATCGCAGGTCATCAAAGGCCAGGTTACCATTTGCAGCCTGCGGGCCGACCTGCGCAAACCCTTCAAGATTACCCATCTGGATAAGTTATTCAAGTTCTACGACAACGAGGAAGACGCCCTGAAAAGTTTCGGGATCTTCACGACGTAGAAGGTTGGTGGCCCCCGTTTTTAACCTGTGCGCACAAAATACCGCCCCGCACCACCGGGTGTAAAACAGTGCCCCC
>JAUVIQ010000257.1 GCA_030592655.1 Planctomycetales bacterium
GTTTTTCGTGCGCGTCGCCGGTGGCTGTGCCGAGAATCATTCCCGTTCGGCAATCGACAAGTATCGCCTGCATCACCGTCCTGTGCTCGACGACGTCGCCGGGAACCGTCCACAGGCCTACGACCGTCCAGTACAGCACAGCCGCGTCGTTGAAGTTGGTCACCGAAGAGTCGTCCTGGAGGTACACCATCAGCAGTTCGCAGTTCATCCTCGCCGCAGCAGTGCGGAGCGCCTGAAGCGTTACGCTATGACCGGCCATCGTCAGCGAAGTTATCGGGCTGACGCCGCTGATGTGCGCCTGGCCGCCGATTACCTTCTCCCACTCCTGAAGTTCCTCGGCGCTGATCGTCGCCAGGTAAGGCTGATAACCGGAGCACCGGCTCTTGATCTTGGCGACGGCTACGCCGGTTGGCAACTTTGCCCGGACGTTCACATCCAGCAGGTCGGCGATCTCGTCGTCGGTCATCGCCTTTTCAAGCCGACTGACCTGCTTTGGATCATTAATCAGACCCGACCGGGCCATGTCCGCCGTCGGGGCCGCCATTTGGTAAGAGGTAGCACATCCACCAAGCGACGAAGTTGCAATCAACAGCAGGTAAATTGTTCTTTTCACGGTAGTTCTCCTGAAAGGTGTCGTGTTTCCCGGACATATCCCCGCCGGGCGGCTGTGCGCAAAAAAATCTGCGAGTTGACGCGCGGGGTAATTCCGGGCGACAATTTACATCAGCCTATGGGCGACAATGATGCACAACTTGTTCGGCGGTGTCTGGCGGGCGAGTCCGCTGCTTTCGAGCGCCTGCACGCCGACCACGCCGGGCGGGTGCTGGCTTACTTCGCCCGAAGCGGGTTTGAACGACACGGCGCAGAAGACATGACGCAGGAGACCTTCATCCGCGCGTTCCGGTCACTGCACACCTTCGACGCTAATCGAGGGCGATTCGCCCCGTGGCTGGCGATGATCGCACGAAACGTCGCCCGAAAGCACTGGGGCAAGCGAAAGCAGCCGGAAAACTTCGACCCTGAACTGGCGGAGGAAATGTTTTCGGATTCCGGTAATCCAGGCCCGGACCCGGCGGCAAAGGAAGAAATCGTCGCTGTCGGCGAATGTGTAAATACTTTACCGGCGGACCTTGCCCGCATCGTCCGCCTGCGTTACGTCAATGCGCGGACGACCCGCGGAATCGCAGCCGAGGTCAATCTGCCCGAATCGACCGTCCGACTGCGCCTGGCAGAAGCATCCGCCGCGCTGCGGAAATGCCTGAAGGAGAAGGGATTCTTCGAATAAATAGTCGCGCATCAGACCGTCGATGCGGATATAGGATAATGGAACAATGAACGAGAAAAATCACAACCCGGACGAGCGTATGGACCGGATATTGCGAAAGTGGGGTGCCGATGAAGCCTCCCGGCAAGTGAACATTCCGCCGATGCCGGAATTAACTCCGCAGCGTCGATGGCGGACGATATTGCTTCGCTGGGGACCGCCCGCAGCGGCAGCGGCGATGCTGCTGGTGGCTGCGGGACTGTTCATCGGCGGACGTTCCGGCGACGTTACCGCTCCGGTTGCGCAGGAACAGGAAGATGTCCGGGCCATCAAAATGCAACTTGTCCAGGCACGGACCGACCTTCAGGAAGCCCGTGCCGCATTGTCGCAAGCCGACAGCCGACACGCCGGCGAAGTTGAGCGACTCAATACAGAAATCGCCGCGATGAAGAAAGATTTCCAGAATGAAAAGGAGAATTTTCTCGCCGGCGCGGAAAAGCAAATCGCGGACCTGAACCGTATTGTCAAAACACAGAACGAAAAGTTGGAAACAATCACCGGCGAACTGGAGAAGTCAGGCGAGGCTCTTGCTGCTGCGAAGGAGCGTTATGACAAACTGATAATTAAGGGGGGAAAAGCGCGGGCCCAACTGGCAGCCGCCGTTTCTGAACTTGGCCGGGTGGGCAAGACGTATCGTCGGACACTCGCCGATAGTCAGAAAGTCCAGGCTGAACTTTCAACCATAAAGATTCGGCACCGGTCCGTTCTGGCGAATTTTCAGCGAGCGTACCTGTCGGCGGCGGCGACTGCTGGTGGTATGGAGCAACCCCGGCGTCGAATCGACCTTTCCGTTCGCCGGTCGGCTTGCCGTGGCGCCAAGTTGCTGGCGCGATGCGCCGAAATTCGCCCGTCCGTGCAGGCGGACCCCACTGGCAGACTTGTGGACCGTCTGGAGGTGGTGCTGACGAGGCTGAACCTGTTGAACCCCGCCGACCCGGCCGAGGCAAGGGCATTCGCCGCATTGGTCCGACGCGGCGAATTGGTCAAAAAAATCGACGAAACCCTCGCCACAGGACGCCAACGCGCAGACATCCGCATCTGGCTGCTCGAAACCAAACTTGTTCTGGAGGGAGCGGAAAATGTGGGATAAACGCATTTATTTCAAGGTGGGCCTTCGCCCCCTGGGGACTTGGCCCAGCCTACTGCTATTGCTACTACTGCTGACTGGGTGTAGTAGTGCAAATTTCGGTCCCTGGCAGGGGAAGGATGTCAGGCCCAGACCTGTCGTTGTCAGTCAGGCGGACCTGGCGATGTTTAACGATGCGATTTCGCTGGTTGAATCTCTGCGTTACGAGGCCGCTGCGGGCAAGTTCCGGCAGGTGTTCGATAATTTCGTTTTCGCCGGCGACCGGTCGCGGGCGGCGGAATCGCTGTTCTGGCTGGGCTTCTGTCGGGAAAAACAGCAGCAAGTAGCCGAGGCGAAGGCAATCTATCTGCGTGTTGCTGAAGAGTATTCCGAAACCCGGGCGGCACAACAGTCCGACCGGAGACTATCGCGATTATCCGGAAAACTTGATTTATGATAAATAGTCGCTAAACTGTCAACTTCCGGCGAGGCATTGGCCGGTAACGGGGCGTAGCTCAGCTTGGATAGAGCGCTGCGTTCGGGACGCAGAGGTCGCTGGTTCAAATCCAGTCGCCCCGATTTTTCGGCGAAGCCGAAAAATAGAGCAGGAGAGAGGAGAGAGTAGAAAGTAGACAAGAAGAAACGGCTTTCGCACGGGCAGATGCGCCCGTGAACGAACCGACCTCTCTTGCGGTCTCCTTTCTACTATCTACTTTCAAAGAATTGTCGGCAGGTCGGAAAAAATGGTGGCAAGTTCAAACGGTTCGAAGTTCGGACAGTCGCCCCGATTCAAATAACCCCCTGGTTACCAGGGGGTTATTCTGATGGGCAACGGACGGAGCCGTACAAAAGGCCCCGACCGGCGGCGGTATTACCTACCGAATCCTTCTTATCCTGGTCTTGATTTTCTTCAGGACTTCCGGCGCGGTTTTACCTTCGGTCTTTCCCGCTTTCTCGCCAAGAATGGTTTCACGATAAACGCCCATCGGCGTGAATACGCCCTTGGGAGTGTTCTTTGTCCGATCCTGCAAATATATCAGCAGGTAGTCAATTACGCCGGCGACCGGGCTTTTGAAGGTGAAGTTTTCA
>JAUVIQ010000173.1 GCA_030592655.1 Planctomycetales bacterium
AATGTTGACCACTGAAATTATTTACCCAGTCACAGACCTCGAATGCAAACATAATTTTTCGACTATCTCCAAAACATTTCAACAGTTAAAACGCCTTCGGCGAGAAAATTTTCTAACCCCGTCCGGGATGCGACGGTAAGATATAACTGCCATCCGATTTGCTGTACGGGAACCGCCGGTCGGAGTGGGACGAGAAAAGCGAAAAGGATTACAAAGATTACTCGCCGGATACTCGCGACCGGCATACGAGTTGATTTATGAAGATGCGCCGTTTGCTGCGATCCGTCGTTAAAAAACCTCAAAAATAAAGAAAAGCATCAAAAGCCTTGGTTTTCCAGGTGCGTTCTGGTACATTGCCAGGATGTCAATTCCGGTGGTATTATCGGGAAATAGATTATGAAAATTGCGACGTTTGCATTGGTTTTGGTGGTGTCGGTCCTTACAGGATGCTCGGAGACCAACAAGGAGTATGTTACCGACGCCAGGCTCGAACAGGGGCTTGTGATTATCCTTCCGGGCATCGAGGGCGAAGGGGCCAACAGTTACAACATTCGCCGGGGAATTCTTTCGGCTGGGGTCAGGTCGGCCATTCCGATTTACCGATGGGGACGCCCCATCCCGTTGGCAGGGGTGCTGCTGAACCAGACCGATATTCTCGGTAACCGTCTTGCCGGGGGAAGAATCGCCCGATTCATCGAAAATTATCAGGATGCCCATCCCGGAAAACCGGTCTGGATAATCGGGCATAGCGGCGGGGGAGGCATCGCTGTCTTCGCCGCTGAAGAACTGGAAGAAAACCGGAAAATCGACGGGCTGGTGCTTCTGTCAGCCAGTATCTCCGGGAACTACGACCTTACCAAAGCCCTGAGGCATTGCCGGAGCGGGATTGTGAATTACTATTCCGGGCGTGACAAAATCCTCGGCGGGACGCTCTTCGTCGGAAACGTCGATGGTGGGCGCGCGCGTTCAGCGGGTCTTGGCGGATTCGATAAGAACCCGTCGGGACTCCGGGAAGTCCCCTGGCACAGTGGAATGTCCTCCAGTGGAAACTACGGCGGGCACATGGACTCCACCAGCCCGAGGTTCATTGCAAGATATGTCGCACCGCGGATGATGGGGTCGGGATGGTAGCAGGCGGCGGCACAGAAAAAGAAAGGCAAACATGGCAAAGTATCTTGTTACCGGCGGTGCGGGTTTCATCGGTTCCAACCTTGTCAGGCACATCCTGTCCATGGGGCATGATGTTGTTGTGGTCGATAATTTTGCTACCGGAAAGCGTCAGAACATTACCGATTTCGTCGATAAGATCGAATTTATCGAAGGCGACATCCGCGATCGCGATACGATGGACAAAGCCGTCGCCGGCGTCTCGGCGATTTTCCACGAGGCGGCATTGGGGTCGGTCCCGCGAAGCGTCGAGGATCCTCTTACCAGCCACGACGTCAACGTTAACGGTACGCTGACGGTGCTTCAATCGGCCAGGTCCGGCGGGGTGAAGCGGGTCATTTTTGCGGCGAGTTCATCGGCTTACGGCGACCGCGAGGAATCCCCCAAGCATGAGGCTATGACGCCGCTACCGATCAGTCCATACGCCGCATATAAGGTGGCTTGTGAGTCTTACATGCGAGCCTACGCCGCCTGTTATGGTATGGAAACGCTGTCGCTGCGGTATTTCAACGTTTTCGGACATTACCAGGACCCCGAAGGCGCGTATGCAGCGGTGATCCCTGCCTTCGTATCAAGCATACTCAAAGGTCAAAAACCTGTGGTCTTCGGCGATGGCGAACAAAGCCGGGACTTCTGCTACATCGACAACGTATGCGAGGCGAACTGGTTGGCAGCCAACGCACCGGCCCATGTCTGCGACGGAACTGCAATCAATATCGCCTGCCACGCGCACACGACCCTTAATGAAATTCTCGCCATGTTGAAAGAACTGATGGATTCCGACATCGAGGCCGAATATAGCGATCCGCGCCCCGGCGACGTGAAGCATAGTTTGGCCGATGTATCGCTGGCGAAAAAGACGATAGGATACGAACCGAAGGTTTTCTTCGCCGACGGAATTCGCAAGGCGATTAACTGGTACACTGAAAACCTGTAACCCCCGAATTTTTATCGGCGTGTTCACACTAATGGTGCAGGTTTTAGGGAGGTATGTGTGGCGGAACATAAACTGAACATCCTGTTCACCTGTGCCGGTCGGCGGGTCGTCCTGCTGGATGCCTTCCGCCGAGCGATGAAAGACCTGGGCGTAGCCGGAAAAATCCTGGTTACAGATGTAACCAAAGCGTCGGCTGCATTCTGTAAAGCCGACAAGGGCGTGGTGGTCCCCTCAACCGGGACGGCTGAATATATTCCCGCCCTGTTGGAAATTTGCGCCGCTGAAAGTGTCGGGCTGATTATTCCGCTGACGGACCTGGACCTTCGCTGCCTGGCTCGCCAGAGCAAGAAATTTTCCTCCATCGGTTGCGAAATAATGGTCGGCCCGCCCGAGACCATTCTGTTGTGTCGGGACAAGACGCTGACAAGTAAGTTTCTCCGACGGATCGGTCTTCAGGCCGTCCGCACCTTCTCTCTGGAGCAGTTCAGGGAAAAGCCGTTTTTCCCGTGTTTCGTCAAGCCGATTCGCGGTTCGGCGAGTATCGGGACCGGCAAGCTTCATTCCGAAGCCGAGATGAACGCCCACCTGGCGACCTATGGGAACCTGATGCTCTTTCAGGATTACGTCCCCGGGGCGGAGTACACACTCGATATTTATCGAAGTCGTAGCGGAAAGGTTCTCAGCGTGGTTCCTCGTCAGCGTCTGGCTATCCGCGCCGGCGAGGTGGAGAAGGGTCTGACCGTTGACGATAAGGAATTAATCGACGCCGGTGTCCGTCTCGGTGAAAATCTGGACGGCCTCTGGGGCGTCGTCAACGCTCAGTGCCGAAGACCCCCCGACGGGAAAGCGCACTTTTTCGAGATCAATCCGCGTTTCGGCGGGGGCGTACCGTTGTCAATCAACGCCGGAGCGGACTTTCCGAGATACGTCCTGGAAGAAACGCTGGGTATGCCCATATCAGCCGGGATGGGAAAATTCAAACCGGACACGTTAATGCTTAGATACGATGACGCGGTATTCGTCCACGCCGATAATCCTTCGGAACTACCGGGTTTCGATACGCCACAAAAAAGATAAATGACTGTCATGCCCGTACGACCCAGTCGCATACAAGCCGTTGTCTTTGACCTGGACGACACGCTCTTTCTCGAACGCAATTACGTTCGCAGCGGATTCGCCGCTGTGGGCGAATACCTCCGTAACCAGACCGGCCGGCGTGTAACGTTCGAGCAATGGATGTGGCGGCGATTCGTGTCAGGCCGGCGCGAAGGAATGTTTAATGCGCTCAGTAAGCGCTTCGACCTGGGTCTGACGAGCGAGGATATTCGGCGACTTATCGAGGTTTATCGCTGTCACAGGCCCGGTATCCGCCCGTGCCGGGGCGTCGAGGCGGTACTGGCGAGTCTTCGACGACGCAGGCTGAAACTGGGGCTGATTTCCGACGGCTTTCTACCCGCCCAGCCACTTAAACTACAGGCAATCGGGCTGGAAAAATATTTCCATAAAGTAATTTTCACCGAACAGATGGGGCCGGATGCGTGGAAGCCTTCGCCCCGGGCGTTTGAGTCGATCCGTCGGACCTTGCGCATCCCGCACGCCGGGTGTGTTTATGTAGCCGACAACCCGTCCAAGGATTTTCTCGCGCCGAATCGTCTCGGTTGGTTGACGATTCAGTGGCGCAGGGCAGGGCAGGTCCATTCCGGCAATCCCGCACCGCAGGGAGGTCGTCCTCAAAGAATCATACGTTCAGGTCCGGAATTGCTGAGGTTGGTAGCACGGGCGTCCCTTGGGGACAGGTCTCGCCCGTGACCGTTTTATGTGAACAGACGTATCTTGCTCGGTTCGGTCGATGCGGCGCTGGGGGTTGGTTCGGGCTGGGGTTGGATTTCTTCCTCGTCCGGTTCGAAACCGACGGCTTGGCGCACGACATAGACGGGTCTGCCCCTGGCTTCGTCGTAAATTCTTCCGACGTATTCGCCACAGATACCGATTGCCGCCAGTTGCATCCCCGTCAATCCGACCGCCAGCATCACCAGATTGGCAAGAACTGCTCCGCCGAGGAAAGACCAGAGGATTAGCGCTATAACGCCATAGAGTATCGCCACCGCCGCCATTGCCGCACCTGTCAATCCGATCAATCGAAGCGGCATCATGGATAAATCGAACAGACCGGCGGATCTTATCGGCGCTGGTTTGCCTGCCATGTCTCCAGCGGGAACGTATGGGACTTCGGCTTGTCGGAAACCTACCCAGCGAACCAGCCCGCGAAGAAAACGCGACCTCGCGCGCACCTGGCGGAGAACCTCGACGACCTTTCGGTCCAGCAGGCGGAAATCCGATTGATCGGCTAAGTCCATTCCCGTCAACCATCGAGCCAGACCATTGACGCACCTTCTCGCCAACCGGCGAGGCAGGGAAGCCTCTTCGGTGCGAGTTTTGACCGTGCAGACCACCTCGTATCCCTGACGCCACTTGGCGATGAGTTCGGCGATGACTTCCGGGTGGTGTCGTCCGTCGGCGTCGATGCTGATAACGGCCAGTCCCGTCGCGTAGTCGTAACCGGCGGTTATCGCTTCGACGGAGCCGAAATTCCGGCTGAACGTAACGTACTTGACACAATCGTCCTTCTCGTGGAGGTCGTGGATAATCTCCGGCGATTCGTCCGTCGAACCGTTGTCGATAAAGATAATCTCGTAAGACTGACCTAGTTCATCCACAGCCTGCCGCAACTTCGAATAGAACTCCGGCAGACTTTGGGCCTCGTTGAAAACCGGAACGACGAAACTGAATGCAATGTCCGCGATGTCGTGATGTTCATCCATAGCAATCAACCTTGAATTCCACCATAGCCTAACTACTCCTGCGGATTTGTAAAGACCTCCTGGCAACAGGCATTCACCGCTGCGAGCATTGCTATCGCAGCCGTTTCGATTCGGAGAGTCAAATTTCCCAGCCGGACGCCTGCAAAACCGGCCTCGCCCGCTGCGGTGGTCTCATCGTCGGTAAGTCCGCCTTCCGGTCCGATAAGGATAACTATACTTTTTCCCGCCGACCATTCATTCAGAACGGACGGAATTGCCGTGTTGCCTCCAGCGTGGCCTAGAATCTTGATACCGGCATCGGTGGAGGCAAGGAAGTTTTTCAACGTTTTTGTGGCTGCAATTTCCGGCAGGAAGTTGTTTCCGCATTGTTTGGCTGCGGCGACACATGTTCTGCGCCATCTTTCGGACGGGGCGGTCGTTGCGACGCTGCGCTCGAAGCGAACCGGCGAGAGGCGCGAAATGCCCAGTTCGGTCGCCTTCTCCACAAGCCAATCGAGTCGCTTGCCCTTGGGGACGGCGAACGCCAGATTCACAAGCGGTTCGGGGCGATTTTTTGCCTTCTGCCGACCGAAGATGTGCACCTCGGCTTGTTTTCGCCCGTGCAGGCGAAGCGTCCCATCGGCGCTGCCGCCGACGCCATCGAAAAGATTAACCTCCGCACCGTCTTTGAGGCGCAGAACGTCAATGGCGTGGTGCGCCTCATCGGCGGACAGTTCAACTGTCTCGCTGTTCAGCGACTGGACGAAGAAGCGGCGAGTCTCACGAGATGCCTTCATAAGTCAGCGTCCCTTCAATTCTCCGTCGGCACGTCGCGTTTTCGTTTCGACAGCAGCAGGATGTCGCGGAGGTGTTCTATGTCGGACGCATCAGTCCAGCGCTGACGGAATTTCTGCTCCTGGACGATGTGCGCGATGGCCATCAGGGCGCGAAGGTGATAGTTCCGCTCGTCGAGCGACCCGACCAGAACGAACGCTGCCCGCACCGGCTCGTCCTGACCGGCGAAACGTACGCCCTCTTTGCATCGAATCAGGAGGATTTCGAATGTCTTTTCGCCATCGACGATAATATGCGGAATGGCCAAACCCGGTTCGATGACCGTGCTGGAGGCGGCCTCTCGCTGGCGGAACAGTTCGAGTAGGCGTTGCTCGTCGATGTTCATTCGCCCTGCCAGCAATTCCGCCGCACGTGCGAACATCTCATCGGCCGGGACCGACCCGTCAAGGTCCAGGATGTCGCAATTTCGGACGAGTTCGTCGAACCTGTCGCGGACGACGTCGTCGCGCTCGAGGGCGATTTCCTTGAGTTCTTCCTCGAGCGTGCTGCGATAGATTTCCTTCGAGACCGCGCTGCGGACCATATATACCAGTGCGCTTTCCCGGCTTATGCTTCGGCGGACATAGACGAAGTACCAGATTACCCCGGCCAGTGCGAACGCGCCGGTTGTAATCAGCGGCACCGCCCCCATCTCCACGATAAGGAACCCGCACATTACGATCCCGATAAGTTGCATCCACGGATACAGCGGCGAACGGAACAGCGGACGATAGTTTTGGAGTTTGCTTCCTCGCATGATAAGCACC
>JAUVIQ010000115.1 GCA_030592655.1 Planctomycetales bacterium
CCGTCCTTTCCCGCCAACTTCGCCGGCCCCTGCGAAAGGACCTTTATCTCGACGCCCTTGGCCTCCTCGGCCTTTATTTTAATCGCACCCTGCCCGAAAGTTTTGGCGTCGAGGGTGTCGGGGATCAGGCCTGTGAACACTTCGGCCTTTGGCGCAACAACACCGAGCAGATAGTCCATCCGACCCATCTCGAAGCCCATCTCGCCGTAACGCCCGGCCCAACCGACCGGCTGGAGGATGGAGTAGCCGTTGTTGAAGTCCTTGACCAGTCGCCCCTTCGTATCCACGGGCAATTCGACAGGTCTTTTGAAATCGACCAGTTTGATTGACCCGGCAACGGCATCAAGCGTCGAAAGCATGCCGTCAGTGTGCTTTTCGCCGGCTGATATGTTCAGCATGTAGAACAGGCGAACCGGCGGAGAGTCCGCGGGGGCATTGGGGAGTTTCAGTTCCCGGACGAAGCAGAATCTAAGAGATACGGTTTTCTTACCGCAGTATTCACCTTCCAGCCGCCTCAGCAACCCCCTGCCTCCCAGGAAGGACACCTCGGCTTCATCGGCCACTTTCAAATCACGCACATTCGCATCATCCTGTAGTGCATCGGTGATGAAGACCATAAACGAATCAAGTGTGGTTTTGCTGTCTGCCCGACAGATAGCCAGACTGATGATCTTCAGGCCTTCGCTTTTTGGGCTGCCGGTAGAAGCCACGAAAACCCGGTTGATGTCGGAGAGCGGCTGGAGTTTGTAGCCTTCCGGCAGGGCAATTTCAACCCCCGCCGAGGGTAACTCCATCGTCTTGCCCATAGGCGGCGCCTTGGTCCGTATGGCTTCAATTACGTCTATCTTACCGCGCTGCATGACCTTGATTGCCGCTGTCAGTTCCTTGCTTTTGGAGTTTTTCAGAGCGGATGAAAGATGCGTTTTTGCCTCGGCGAGTTTATTCTCCCGCCACATCATGTACCCCAGGACGAACTGCGCCTCGGCGTCGTTTGGGTTTTTCTTTACATGCGCCTCAAGTCTCGCCAGGTCTTTCTCGAAGTCGGCATCCTTTCCGTAGAAATCCCTGGGCTTTACACTGACTCGCGGTAGTGGAGGAAAGGCCTCCAGTGTCAGGATCAAGTATTTGGCCGGGAGCGAGAACGAGTCCCCTGCCGTTGCGAAGTGCGTATGAAAAAGTGCCAACAGAGGTCCGGGGGCGTTTTCCGAAAGAGTCGCGGCGGTTTCGAAATGGGATGCCGCTTTTTTGTAGTCTCCCTTCCGGAATGCCTGCTCTCCGGCTACCATTTCAGTTCGATATTTCCCATGAATGCGCGGTACGAGGGTTTTGATCTCATGCTTCGGATCCTTCAGCAGTTCCCTCCGATTCACAGCCAGCGTTATGGCCAGCGACCGAACATGGTTTGTACTGTGGTAGGACGATGCCGGCGCAAATGTTGCACGAGCCGCCCCGCCCGCCCCGCCGGCGGATATCCTCATCGGCGTCATTGGACTGGCGTATCTGACGGACCTGTCAGCCCGCGGACTGCTCGATCCGGCCAGTGGTGGGGCTGCGCCGCCACGTCGGATATTGAGCGACGAGCCCGAGCCCCCTGACTGACCAACCGGACGATAGCCCGGCAAATCGCCGACACCGAAGGAACTCGCGCGAAAATCCCGTACCGACGAACCCCTGTCCCTAAAAGGTCCCGCATAGCAGCTGCGCACCAATGTTCCTGATTGGATCACCAGCAGCGCCGCCGATACACCACAGACAGTTGCGGCAAAAAGAATCCATAAATTCAGTCTTTTCAGTTTCATGTTATTTCTCCTCAATAAGTTACAACTACTGTTGTATGCGTGACAAAGCATCTTCGACGGTTTCGCAGATTTCGAACAATTTATCAAGCCGGCAGATTGTCAGCGTCTCTCGAATTTCGTCGTGCAGCCCGACGAGTATGAATCGCCGGTTCTCCTGCTTGAACTTCTGCCACAATGTTACTATCGCTCCGATTGACATGCTGGGGAGCATTGTAACTTTGGACATGTCCAACACGACGGGAAGATCAGGCGCCCCTTCGGCAGCGGTCGTTACCTCCGTCTGCATCACCTGTGCGTGCTCATCTTCCATCCGCTCACATTCAACCGTCGCCAGAACGATCTTGTCGTTCGGTTCGATCGTAATTACGCTTAATTCTGCCATTCCATTCTCACTTATCGTATGCAGTATTCCCGGCATGGGTTCAGAAATCCCAGCCGCTATTGTGCGCTCATTCCTCGTGTGTCCATAGTCTTGATACCACGCATCGCCATGGCCAATGACTCAGGTCTGGACGCCCAACGCATTGCCTCGGTGCCGGAAATCACCTTGTCCTGATACATTTTAAGAATATGTTGATCGAAACTCTGCATCCCGGATTCACCCGTCTCTATGTAATCGCTCAATTCAGCGAGTCGGTTTTCGAGGATGAGTTTTTCGCTGACGGGATTCCCTCGCAGGATTTCCACTGCGGGTCTCCGGCCATGTTCCAGGGTCGTAAGCAGACGCTGCGAAATAATCGCCTCAAGGGTTCCGGCCAGTTGCGAGAGAAGCAGTTTATGCTCGGCGGGCGGAAACATTGCGATTATCCGCTCGATGGTCTGGGACGCCGTAGCGCTGTGGACGGTGGAAAAGACCTGGTGGCCTGTATCGGCTGCCTGCAATGCCATGCGGAGGCTGTCAACGTCGCGCAATTCTCCCACGAGAATCACGTCCGGGTCCTGTCGCAAAGCCTGACGCAGGGCGTGTGAGAAAGATGGAGTATCCAGGCCTACCTCAAGTTGGCTTATCAGGGCCTTGTGGTTGGCGTGGACAAACTCGATGGGGTCTTCGACCGTGATAATCTTTGTCTGATAAGTCTTGTTTATCAGGTCGATCATGGCGGCCAGCGTGGTGGTCTTTCCGCTTCCGGTGGTTCCGGTCATGAGTGTCAGTCCTCGCCGGGCCAGGGCGATGTCGCCAACGACCTTCGGGAGATGCAGATCCTCAATGGAAGGAATTTCCGACCGGATTATCCGCATGGTGATTCCGAACTTGCCCAGGTGGCGATAAGCACTGCACCGAAACCGGCACAATTCGGGGATGGTGTAGGAAAAGTCCAGTCCCTGGATGATTGCGGCGTCGATATCGCCCTTCATGGAATCCGGGGCAATGTCGGCGATGAACTCCAACGTCTGCTCGTCCGTCAACGGGTCAGCCTTCGCCGAGCGCATCTGCCCGGAAATCCGCATCATCGGAGGAGCGTCCGCCTGAAGGTGTACGTCCGAGGCTCCGTTCTCGAAGGCGAATCGAATAATCTTCTGTAGGTCTGCTGCCATATTGTCGTTACCCCAGGCATTTTATCTGCCGGGTGCTCATGCCTCGATAATAACACTTTGTGTTTTGTTTCGCAAGAACGCTCGGTAAATCCAGGCATCGAAAAAGTCCACTTACGTATGCTATCGGTCGGACAATTTCTCTCGTGTATAGAGCGCTACCAGTCTGGCGATCAGGATGGCCAGGTACAGCGGTCCGATCGTCGCTTCGATCATCGCCATCCCCCTCGCCGACGACGAGATGGGGGTAATGTCGCCGTAGCCGAGCGTCGTCAGAGTGCAGAAACTCATGTATAGCAGGCCACTTGCGACAGGTTGCCCCCTCTCGATACCGGCGGCAGTATTCATACTGAACGCCCCGCCATCGAAGTGCAGAACCATGCCGTACATCACAAACCATGCTAGCCCTATCATCAGGTATGCCGAGACCGCTTGAAAAAGCGTGTTGCGCGTTACATGCTCGGCCCGCATAACGGAGTGAATCATCATGCCCAGAAGGAACAGTATGAAGACGGTCAGAGAGGCCGTCGCCACAACCCCCAGACCTTCGGTAGATCCCGTCAAATCTCCCAACCAGGCCGGCACCAGCCACGGCAGGCCCAGCGCGCAGGCGATGAGAAATGCCCACCGATTGGTGTGAATTGCCCATACCGCGGAAACCAATATCAGCGAGTAGCCAAGCCTGACCAACATTCCACCCCACCGTAAGTGCTCTGAAACCGGAAACAGTAGCAGAAACAGGAACAGGCTGACCATCAGGAACACAGGGTGGCTATGGGATTTCTCACCGGCGGATAGCGGTTTTTCGCCGGATATATTCGTTTCTTTCAAAATTCTGCCCACCTTCCGTTGCGATCAAATTAGTCGGAAGCAGTCTGGTCGTCCTTGTCCGATTGCTCGTCGTCTTTAGTAGGAATCGGCACGAGTTTCACGCCCAGGTACTCCACGGCAGCGGCGTAGATTGTCGGAAGGACCAGGAGGGTCAGTACCGTCGCAGCGGCCAGGCCGAAGATTAACAGGTAGGCCATTCCTTCCCACATCGGTCCACCGAAAAACGCCAGTGTAAGCAGTCCGCCGATTGTTGTACTGGCCGTCAGGACAATCGGAAGCAGGCGGATTTTACCCGCTTCGGCAAGGCACCGGCGAAAAGTCTCTCGGTCCAGGCCGTTGCAATTCTTCTCGCCGGGTTTGGCGAGACCCTCGCCGGCAAGGAGTTTACGGAGAATTAAGGTATCGGCGAACTCCACGTACAGAATTCCGGAGTTGACCACGATGCCGGCCAGGGATACCAGTCCCAGCAACGGCATGAAACCGAGTGGATTTCCCGTAACCCACAGCCCGAAGAACGCACCGATAGCGCCCATCGGCACCGTCAGCAGAACTACGAACGGCTTGACGAAACTGTTGTACTGAACGATGAGCAGCAAGATGATAAGTACAGCGCCCCCCCCGAACACTGCTGCTACATCGTCCTGCGCGTCGTCGGTATCTTCCTGTTCGCCGCCGATTTCGTAGTAGTACCCCGGCGGCAGCGTTGCTGCGAGTTCGCGGATTTTGGGCATGGCGCCAGCCAGAACATCGTTGGCCAGCAATCCGCTTTCGACGCGCGCCCGAACCTCTATCATCCGGTTTTTGTCGCGCCGCTCGATCTTCGTTGTTATTCGCCGGGACTTCGTCTTAGCGATACTATCAACGGGCAGTTTACCGGCAGCGCCCTGGACGAAAATTGTTCGGCTGTCGAGGATTTTGCCTCGCTCATCGGGTGGAAGCCGGAAGTACACCGGAATGGTATGGTCAACCTCGCGATATGTCGTAAGGTAGTGGCCGGAGTAGTAGGCGGTGAACGAGTCGGCCACAGCGGCGTTGGTTACGCTGGCCAGGTTGGCCTTGTCATTGTCGATGTCAACGTCGAACTGATAGCCGATATCACCCCAAACGTCGTGGATGTCCCACGTACCGTCGGTCGATGCCAGAAATTTCTTGAATTTCGCTGCTTGACGGCGAAGTTCCGCATCGTCGGCAAAACCGGGATTGGTGGAACTGGTGCCGAATATCCGAATACCGATAGGGGCGTCCGTCGGAGGGCCGAGCGCAAGTTTGCGGGGAATCACACGCGCCCCGGGCACAGCCTTCCTCGCGGCAGCGCGAATGTCCTCGACATACTTATCCGTCAGCAACGGATCGGTCGTCCGAACGATGATCTGAGCGAAGTTGGTCTGCTGCGGACTCGGATCCACACCCAGGGCAAATCGAGGTCCGGATCCTCCGATGGAAGCATAGTAACTACGGAGCCGTTCGACATTCTTCCCGTCGTGCTCAATCGGGGAGAGGTCTCGAAGAATCTGCTCTACCTGGCGTGAAGCCCGATTGGTCGCTTCGACAGATGTTCCTTCCGGTAACCAGATGTCAATGTAGAGGATGTCGCGAATGTCGTCCGGGAAGAACTGCGACCCGACAGGCAGCATTACCGCGCCGACAAGCAGACCTGCCACAATCAGCAACACCAGCGGTTTGGCGGCAAGACATCCCCGGACCAGTGACGCGTATCTATCCAACATGGATGGACCGGAGGCCGTCTTTCTTCTCAGCAGGCGATTGAACAACTCGCCAACCTTGGCGAGAGGCGACTTAGATTCGGCCTGACCTTTCTTCGGAGGACGGAGAATCCAGTAGGCCATCAGTGATGTTATCGTCAGCGCCAGCACTAAACTTGTCAGTAGTGTGATTGATACGACAGCCGGAATGGAAAAAACATACTCCCCCCCCGCCCCGGGCAGGAAGAACGCCATCGGCAAAAAGGCGAACACGGTCGTCAGCGTCCCCATCAGGAGGGGGCCCTGGACCTCTTCGACGCCCTTTGCAACGGATTCGAAGCGGCTGTAACCCTCGCGTTGAAAGCGACCGACGTTGTCGCTGACGACAACGGCATTATCAACCAGCATGCCCAACGCGATAATCATACTGGCGATCGACATCTGCTCCAGGTCCACCCCGATCATCGCGAAGATGCCGATGGAGATTACCATTACGAACGGGATCGCAGCCGCCATAACGGTCGCCTGTCTCAAACCGACCATAATCAGCGCAACGGCGATTACGATCACTATCGCCTGACCGACGTTGGTTGTGAACGAGGCAATCTTATCATTGACGAAGACCGCCTCGTCAAATACGACATCGACGTCAATGTCGGGAGGTATGACCTTTCCGGTTTGCTGGAGGTCTTCGATAAGTTGGATAACCTGTGGTCCGAGATCGGTAACCTTGTACCCACTCTTTATTGTGAAGGAAACAACAATGCAGGGCATGTTGCCATCGACGTTACCGAAGCGGGCGCGGACGGGCGGCGGATCCTGGTAGCCGCGACGAACGTTGATACCGAGGTCTTTGAGATAGATCGGGGCTCCTGATGCGTCGCGGCTGACAACGATGGATTCGATTTGCGCAACGGCGTCGAACTCACCGGTCGGCAGCACGCCGAAGCGGGTGCGATCCGTCTCGATGCTTCCCCCGGTGGCGTAGATGTTGCGAGCCTGAAGCAGCGATTCGAGTTGCGACATCTTCATGTCAAGATTGGCCCAGTTTCCACGGCTGGTCTCCAGGTAGATAGCCTCCGGCTGGACGCCGCTGATTTCGACCTTGGCGACGGCTTCCAGCAGCGATATCTTCTCATAGATGCCGTCGGCAATGACTTCCAGGTCGCGCATCGAGTAATGCCTGTCGCCGGTACCTGGCTTCTCGTGAACAGCCAGCAGCATAATCGACGTATCGCCGAAATCATCATTGACCACCGGATCCCCAGCGCCTGCCGGAAGGTTGGGGCGGACCTTATCGACCCTGGCCCGGAGTTTCTCCCACGTCTCCTGAATCTTATCGACGTCGACCTCGTCCAGCAGTTCCACGTAGATGACGGACTGTCCGGTCCATGTTGTGGAGCGGACGACATCCACCTCGTCGAGAGAACTGATTTCCTTTTCGAGCGGGAAGGTTATGAGTTGCTCGACACGTTCGGCCTCGACGCCAGGCCATTGCGTTTGGACTATCGCGGTACGGACTGTAAATTCCGGATCGGCGCGACGCGGCATGGTCAGATATTTGACAACGCCGAGGGTCATCGCGACGATAATGGCTGCGAGTATGACAGAGCGATGCGTTAACGTAAAGCGGGGTAGCGACATGGTTTACTCCCCCTTCCTTGAAACGATACTTACCGGCTCGCCGTCTTTCAGGTAGTTCACGCCTTCGACAATAACGGTCATACCGTCGGCCAATTGGTCGTTGTCGATACGCTGCAATTCGCCTACCGTTTCGTGGAGCGTAACGGTGAGTTTTTTCGCCTTCATCTTATCGCCGGCGCCGTCGGTAACGAAAAGGTAGCCGCTGCGTTCGCCCGTCGGCATAATGGCTTCCATGGGGACATAGAATCCGCTGCGCCGTTCATCACGCTTGAATTGCACACGAACGATGGCGTCCGGGTGAAGCACCCAGTCTTCGGGAATCCAGGTAACGCGGTCGCCGTCCTTGAGGTTTTCGGGCGGTTTGGCGGCAATGGTCTGCTGGAACTTAAGTCCGCCGGTGTCCTTCAATTTCCGAAGGACGTAGATACCCTGTAAATTCACGCGGTGATCACCCGGAATGACCCGAACCTTGCGAATCGTGCCAACGGACCTGGACGGGTCGAGCCGATCCGTGAGCGACAGACCTTCAACGACCCAGACAAAATAGCCTTCAGCGTCTTTTCTCAGGCATTGTTTCTCATCCACATAGAGGCTTTTGCTGTCGTTGAGGTTAGCACGCATAACCGATATAATGCCGGCGATTCGCGGTAGTTTCAGGACGGCGGGATCCTTCGGCGGATTAATCGCAGCGCGATAATTTCGCGTTATGAGCGTAACCTTGAATGTTCGCGTATGCTGGTCGGCTACTGTGGCTTTCAGGTACACCCTTCCCTGAAGCGGCTCTTTCCGGTTCGGAATGTACACATCGACCTGGTCGCCGATGGCGATTGTGCGGTTGGTCCGGCCTGAGACGATTACGTTCACCTTTACGGGGTCCGTCGTTACGATGTGTCCGACCGACTTTCCGGCCTGGACGTATCCGCCGACGCGAACGCCGACCGCCGATACCTGGCAGTCAAACGGCGCCATGAGCGTAGTGTACTGCAAATCCAGTTTGGCTTGCGCCAGTTTAGCCTCCGCGCGTTTCAGAGCCGTTTTACCGGCCAGAATGGCTGCTTCGGCTTGATCGAGCTTGGCCTTGGAAATATCCCGCTTAGCCCGCGACAAGGCAACTTCGAGAACCGTTGCGACATTGTGGGAATGCGCCTCGGTCATTTGTTTGAGGTCGAATTCCGCATAATCCAGGCTGGCCTTAGCCCCCGCCAGCTCGGCAGGGAGGCTGCTTTCGAGGTTCACTTTGGCGTGCTCGACTTCCGCTTGGGCCACCTGCAGTGCGGCGATATAGGTCGCCTGATCAATCGTAGCCAGAACGTCGCCTTTGGTGATCACCTTGCCGCCTTCGACCCATCGCCCCTTCAGCAGAGTCCCTTCCTCAACGATATAGTCCACGCGCCCGGGAACCTCGAACGTTACGTCCTGTTCGGACCATGCCTCCACGACCCCGGTCAGTTGTAACTTATGCGATGGATTGACCGTTCGCAGTTTCACGACTTTGACAGGCCTGGGAGTGGGAGGCTTCGGAGGCGGCTTCTTACTGCAACTCGGAAAGACAATCGTGCATGATGCAAAGGTTAAGATGCCGATCAATCTCAAAAGAAGACGTCTCTTGGCCATAGGGCCTCACCTGCCTTACATTCATCAGAAACAAATTTTACTATCCCCGGTGAGTTTATCATTGTCTAAACAAACGGTAATTCAAGTATAATCTCCGTTATTGTCCCAACAATTGTGGGAATATATTTTGCATAGGTCCTACGGTACCGTTGGCGGCAATCAGATGCCGCTCCTCAGGCTGGCCCTGTGACCTAAACGGCGTAGAGGTGAACGGTTTTGCTCTTGAGATACATTGTCAGCTGGCATGGCTACGGATTCTTGTGGCAATATGAGGTCAGGATTCTTCTCCGCATCCGCTGCTCATTGTGGTGACCAAAGCGGTTGAAGGCGA
>JAUVIQ010000083.1 GCA_030592655.1 Planctomycetales bacterium
CGCCCATACCGATTATCTCAACGCCCGCGTCTCTGGCTACCTCCGTCCAGACGCGATGAACCATATAAACCGCAATCGGGTGAATGGCCGGGCCTGAAAGCCCGCCGGTGCGGTTGGCCAGCACAGGCCTGGCCGTTTCAATGTCGATAACCATCGCGCTGAAAGTGTTCACCAGCGAAAGCGCATCAGCGCCGGCTTCGACGGCGGCACGGGCCGGCGCGGTAATGTCCGTTACATTCGGCGAAAGTTTGACAATCAGGATTTTATTTCGACAAGCCTTGCGAGCAGCGGCTGTGATTTTGGCGACCTGGTCGCGGTCGGTTCCGAACTGGATCCCGCCTTCTGCCACATTCGGGCAGGAAATATTCAACTCGATGCCCGATATGACTTCGATGTCGTCAAGCCGCTCGATGACAGCCACATATTCGTCGATGCTCGCACCGGCTACATTGACGAACACCGGAACGCCAAGCCGCTCCAGCAACGAGACCTTCTCGGCGAGAAACGCCTCCAGCCCGATATTCGCTAGGCCGATGGCGTTGAGAAGCCCCGCGCGGGTCTCGACGATACGCGGATAATCGTTGCCGGGGCGGGGCGCGGGCGTGATGCTCTTGGTAACGAACGCCCCCAGGCCGCTCAAATCAACGAAGTCGGCGTACTCGTCGGCGTACCCGCACGTACCCGAAGCCGTCATCAACGGATTGGCCAACTTCACACCAGCAATGTCCACGCTCAAATCAATCATTGTTCGTAATCCGCAATCCGCAATCCACAATCCGCAATGAGTTTATTCCCATAATAATTCGCTCGCGTCGAACACCGGCCCGTCTTTGCAGACGAGTTTGAACATCCATCCGGGCGGTTCGTCGGTTTTGACTTTAATCGCACAGCCTTGGCAGACGCCCATCCCGCAGGCCATGTGGCGTTCCAGCGCCAGTTGACATTCTATCCTATTGGCGAGGCAAATGTCAGCAACGGCTTTCATCATCGGTTCAGGACCGCAGGCATAGACGACCAGTTCGTCCGATATAGGTTTTTCCCGCTCAAGCCATTGGGCGAAGGCTTCATGCACCATACCGGTCTGTCAGAGCGAACCGTCGTCGGTGGTTATCTCGAAGAAGCCTTTTTGCTCTTCGGTCAGCGGCAATGCCGATGCCGTTCGTGCGCCCGCGAAGGCCTTTACGCCCCTGCCAGCGGACGAGAGCGATTCAGCAAGGTAAATCATCGGCCCGATGCCCGTTCCGCCTCCGATAACCGCTGCCGGCGGTTTATCCTCGCGGATTGTAAAGCCCTTGCCGAGCGGCCCCAGGATATTGACCTCGTCGCCGATTTCGCGTTCGCAAAGCCAGTTTGAACCGGCTCCGACAACGCGATAGAGAACCTCCAGTTCTGCCGACCCGTCGGGTGTATCACGTCGCCCAGCCAGGCTGAAAGGCCTCCGCAAGAGCGGTACGCGCTCGAAGAAAAAAAGGGGACGGGAGTCTTTTTCTTTTGAGGAAGTTTTCACTTCCTCAAAAGAAAAAGACTCCCGTCCCCTTTTTTTCCCCGTGCAGCATTGAATGTTGATGAACTGTCCGGGATGCGTCGGCGGGAAATTCTCAATCCCCAGGCGGATGAGATAATGTTCCGGGCAAAGGGATTCGTTGGACAGCACGCCGGCTGGGAATATGCCCCTTGTGCGAGGTTCAGCGAGATGTTGCCTGTTCTGCGATGACGACATCGCCACAATACTAGAAAAGAAAAAGGGGACATTCTACTTTTTTCTCTCCTTTGCCCTTCGCTTATCGTGAAGCGTTGCGAGAAAAAAGCAGAATGTCCCCTTTTTCCTACGGCTCCCACCAGTACAGGACCGTGTCTTTGTTGGAGCCGGGCTCGTGACCCACCGAGTTTCCGTAGAAGGCGAATGTGGGATTTTGGCTGAAGCGGTTATTCCAGCCGTCAAGTGCATAGACATTGTTTCCGCCCCATCCGCCGGCGTTCTTTGAACCCATGTTGGGGGCGGAGTTTATGACCTCGTCCCTGGAGAACCTGACATTTCCGGACACGTAAAGTAGCGTCTCCCCGTTATTTGGATGGTTCGGGCTCCACTCGGACTTGTGATAGTATTCGGGGCCACGGTCGCCGAGGATCACAATTCCCTCGTCCATGTGCTTGGCCAGAGGGCACAGATTGACGCCGTCGTCGTAGGGGACCTGGATACCGTAGTCGCAATAGTTACCCCCGCTCTCGCCCAGGCCGAATGCTTCCCCAGCCCCGCGATCAGGCTCCTTGTTGTCCGATGAGGGGCAGATGAACATCCCCCAGGGCACAGAACCGCTCTTCACCAGCAGGCAAAGGTTCTGTTGTGCGCCTGTGCCGAGGGCCGACGCGGTGCATTCATCCCCCATCTTCAGATCGTCCTTGTAATCGGCGGTCGCCTGGTCGATGTCGGGCAGGATCGGCGGTCGCCTGTTATTCTCGCTGCCGTAAAAGGCCCAGCCTTTGGAGATACCGCTGAGGTTGGTCATGCAGACTGCCCTATCGGCAGCGTCCCTCGCCCGGCCTAGAGTCGGAAGGAGGATTGAAACCAGAAGGGCGATAATGGAAACTACCACGAGGAGTTCCACGAGCGTAAAACCTTTCGTCCGTTTCATCATTGTTGCCTCCCTGCGCCTGTCAAAAGAGAATATAGAATATCGAATTTCGAAGTGAAAGAAGAAAGATGTTTTCGAGGGATGTTTTTTACTTCGAAATTCCACGTAGTGGTGCTATGCACAAAATTCTCTGTTCGATATTCGACATTCTCTTATGTCGTATTATACCACCACAGCCCACGGAGAAGGAGAAACGCCGTGGGCTGTGGGGTAAAACCAATTTCCAATTGTCAATTGGCAGTTAACGTCGCTTCCGGCGGATGAGAACGCCAATTCCGCCGAGGCCAAGAAGTACCATCGTCGCCGGTTCGGGAACGTAGGTTACCTTAACGTAAGCGTCAATGGTATCGTCGTCCGTACCGACATTTGTATCGATGGTCCAGTAATCGGCGCCCCACTGGGTTCCGCCGATGGCGTCTTCTGCCTTCAACGTCGGCAGGCCGTTCAGATAGTCGGCTACAAGCAGCGTATATTCCTGGTTCAGCACGGGTGTGCCTTCCATGTCGATTTCGCTGCTGAAGGCGGCCTCGTCGCCGACGTTTATCTGGGAGATGTTGGCCCCGACAACCTCGGCTATCAGCGTGCCGGTCTGCGTATAGTCTCCGTTCACGGTGATGGTCCCGCCTGCGCCCTTGACATGGAAGGTGCCTTCGACGTTAAGGATATTAGCGGCACGGCTCTGGTGGAACTCCCCACCGTAGATCTTGTAAGTCGCTCCGACATTAATATTGAGGTTTTCCAGATCGGCTTCCCCGCCGCTCTGTTCAACCAGGCCGGAAGAGAGATTGCCGGTCCCACCACTGTAAGAATGGTAAAGTTCACCGCCCTTTAAGTAGTACGTCCCGCCGGAGACAAGGGTAAAGCCGGGCCTGTACAGATAGTGCTGCCCTCCTTCGTGGGTGATGGTGCTGTTGGCATAGACGGTCGTGTTTCGGGTCTGGAGGGAATAGGATAGGCCGAGATCGTAGATTTCGAGGTGACCGGTGCCGCCGGCACTGTCTCCAACAATCAAAGTATATGCTAAAGCCGCTACGCTGGAGCTGGAGATCACGGCGGTCCCGCCGTCCACTATGGATCCGGAGTGACCGGAAGCGCCTGTCGGGACACCGTCATCCCAGTTCTCGGCTGTGAACCAGTCGCTACCCTCGGACCCGTCCCATGTGGTGTCAGCCCACGCCGAGCCGGCCAGGGCCAATACTGCCGCTACTGCCAATACAATCGTTACATTTCTCATCTTTACTCTCCTTTTCTCAAAAAGTTTCTCAAAATGTTCCCGACGGACCTCCCGCCGGTTTTAGAAAATTCTCAATCCTCACTCCGCCGTTCGACTTCGCTCACGACAGGCAATCGATTCGCCTCCTTCCTTCTTCCGATAAGATTCACATTTGATTTCTTGTCTCACTCGCTTCATTATACATTATACCTGATATTTGAATTGTGTCAAGATCACTTTGCGGACGGTATTATCAAACTTTGCGACAGTGGTAAAACCGGAAAAAAACAGAGATAGCGGGATTACAGGATTATGGGGATTTTGATTTTGGAAGAAGAAGAAAAAGAGACAGAATAGCGGGATTACAGGGATTACAGGATTACGGGGATTTTAAGATTATAGGATAAAATTTAAAGACCATAACAAAATGAACCGCAGGCGGCGGTGAATTTCTTTTTTTATATGCTCTAAAAAGGAAATCCCTATAATCCTGTAATCCCTGTAATCCCGCTATTCTGTTTCTTTTTCTTCTTCTTCCAACAAGATTGGAATCTCGCTATCTCTGCTGCTTATCAGCAAAAGGAGACCGGAAATGACGAAGAGAAAAAAGTCGAAAAAGGAAGCCGGAATAATCCTGATGGACATACCATGGGATCTGTATTTCGGGCGCCAGGTACAGCATGGCGTCTGCCGATACGCCTGGCCTGCTCGCCCGTGGGTGCTCCATCACGTATGGGATCTGGATGTCATTAAACAGAGGATGCAGGATGCCGACGCGGTCGGGATGATTTCGATGCGGCAGCCGGCCGACTGTGCTGCTGATGCGCGTCGTTACGGCCTGGCGGTGGTGGGCGTGGGGAAATGGGCGCCGGAGCACAAAGACCTCACTCTGGCGTACGTCGATGTCGATCCGAAGGCGATAGGCAAGGCAGCGGCGGAGCATTTTATCGAGCGAGGCTTTCGCAACTTTGGAATGTTCCCCTGGGACGAAAACTACCACAGTCGGTATCGCGGCGAGTCCTTTGTCGCGGCGCTTCGTCGTAAGAAATTTCCCTGCGACGTTTTCGAGCGCGGTAAGGAATACCCGCCGCACGATGGGCCGATGCCGGCGGCATCAGGCGGTTCCGAACAGATTCGCCGTTGGTTGGCGGGCCTGCCCAAGCCGCTGGGGGTGTTCTGCATCGACGATTCGATGGGGGTGTGGGTCTGCGAAGTGTGCCGGCGAACCGGCGTCCGCGTCCCCGAAGAAGTCGCCGTCCTCAGCGCCGACGACGACGATATGTTTTGCAGCATAGTTTATCCGCATCTTTCCAGTATCGCCGTCCCTGCCGAGCAGGTCGGTTTCGAAGCGGCCAGGTTGCTGGACGCGATGCTCAGCGGCAGAAAACCGCCCAAACGCCCCGTCATGTTGCCCCCGATGGACGTAACGACGCGACACTCCACGGACGTAATGGCCATTGAGGATATCTTTGTCATTGAGGCAGTGCGGTTCATCCGCGAAAACGCCCAAAGAGGTATCCGGGTCGAAGAAGTAGCCGAAGCGGTGTCGATGTCGCGCCGAGCGCTGGAGCGGCGGTTTCGCAAGTTAATCGGGCGAAGCCCCTTTACTGAGATTCGTCGAGTGCAGATCGAAAGGGTCAAGATGCTGCTTGCCCGGACTGATGAGACACTCGAGACCCTTGCGCCTGAATGCGGGTTCAGTAGTGTTGCTCGCATGGCGCCGGCATTCAAGGACGCCACAGGTATGACGCTCGGCGGATACCGAAGGCAATTCCGCAGCAGATGAGACGCCCGTGCTACGTATTCGGCCAGTTTCAGTAATTTATAAAATCTTGCAGTTTTTCGGCTTGTGTCTGTACAATGCCCCGCAGGGTAAGAGGAGTGATAATTGGACTCGATTCATTCACAACCGATCGACCGGCACGCCGACGCAGGGAAACGCGACAGCGGGAAACCGCGATTGCATGAATACTTCCGCGCAATGTCTAAAGAAGGTGCAAGCGACCTTCATCTCAAGGCCGGTTCTGTAGCGCGTCTGCGACTTGGAACAAAGATCATTCCCGTCAAGGGCAAAGAGTTGAGCGGTGAAGAAATTGCCGCAATGGCCGATGAAATCCTCGACGAGCGTCAGCGAGCGTTCTTCGCCGAGATCGGCAGCATCGACGTGGCGGAAGAACTCAAAGGCGCAGACCGCTTCCGCATCAACATTTATCGCCAGCGTGGAAATGTGAGCATCGCGGTACGCCGGGTCTCCAGGGAGATACCGTCGTTCGAGGAACTGAACCTCCCGCCGCAGATACGTCCGATCGCCGAGAATACTTCCGGCGTCGTGCTGGTGGCGGGGATTACAGGTTCGGGTAAATCCACCACCATCGCCGCGATGATTGAGCACATCAACCGGACCCGGCCTTGCCACGTAGTTACCATTGAAGACCCTATCGAGTACCTCTACACCGATAAAAAGGCGTTGATAAACCAGCGCGAGGTCGGAATCGACGTTCCGGACTTCGCCTCGGCATTGAAATACCTGATGCGTGAAGACCCGGACGTGGTGCTCATCGGCGAGATGCGTGACCGCGAGACGTTCGCAGCGGCGCTTCAGGCGGCCGAAACCGGGCACCTGGTGTTCGGAACTATTCACTCTTCCGGCGCTGCCCAGACTATCGGGCGAATCCTCGACCTTTTCGACGCGGACTCGCGGGACCTTATACGACAATCGCTGGGGTTCAACCTGAGGGCGATTATCTGCCAGAGGCTTCTTCCATGCCTGGTAAAAGGCATAGACCGTGTTCCGGCAGTAGAGATTCTCTTGAACAATCCTTCGGCAAGGCAGATGATTGAAGAGAGCCGGGACACTGAACTGCCCGAAGTGATCCGCTCCGGCGAGCACGAAGGTATGCAGGACTTCACCGCAAGCCTGCTTGAACTTATCGAGAAGGACTATGTGGGGCCGAAGGTCGCATACGAAGCGGCCCCGAACCCGGATGAACTGAAAATGCGGCTAAAAGGTATCTCGGCATCACGCATGGGAATGCGTGGGAGATAGTAGGGATTGCGGATTGCGGATTGCGGATTGCGGATTTTTTTCCTGGTCCCAAATCCCTAGTCCCTAATCCCTTCTTTTGGTATTACTGGTTACAAATAATGATTGAATTGCTTGCCACAATTACGTTGGGGGCTATTCCCGATCCGGGCGGGTATTTTTCCATAGTGAAGGTCATTGTCATTCTCGCCTTCATTCTTCCCTGGCTTTGGGTGGCGACGTGGATTAACAAGGACACCGTTCGCGTACACACGCCGCAGTTACTGTGGAGCGTGCTGATTCTGCTTTCCGGAGCGTTATCGGTGCTTATCTGGCTGGTGGTTCCGTTGTATGCAGTCGGAATGGCTGTGTACGTTGTAGTAACTTCTACGGTAGCGGTGGCATATGTAGTACATCGTAACAAGCGGGTAGTGGTGACGGGGAGAGTGCTGACGGCGGAGCATTTACAGAACTTCTTTGCTTCCGCCGGTAAGCCCAAGGTCGTCGAAGTTGTTCAGCACATCAAGATATACGATAGCCTCGGTCGTCCTGTTTTCGCTCCGTCTGAAGAGAAGTCCGAGAGGCTTTACGCCTACAATCTGGCGCAGAATCTACTCCACGAAGCGGTTCTTTTCAGGGCTGAAGATGTTGATCTGACCCCTGCCGGTGGTGAACAGGCGATGGTGCGGTTCGTGGTCGATGGTGTGTTGCAGCAGCGTCCCGCCCTCGATCACGCCGAATCCGAAGCCGTTATCGATTTCATAAAAGAGATTTCCGGGATGGACGTCGCCGATAAGCGCCGCCCCCAGACCGGGAAGATCGGCATTGAAGCCGGCGCTGTTACAACCGATATGAACGTAACAACCGCCGGAACCACACAAGGCCAGCGGATGCAACTTCGAATCGTGCTCGAAGCGATCAGAACCAACCTGGGCGATCTTGGTCTGACCGAAGACCTTCACAGCCGGATCGAGGAAATAAACACCGGTGGCAACGGGCTGATACTCGTCTCGGGCGCCAAGAGCAGCGGCGTTACCAGCACGCTGTATTCCCTCCTGCGTCGCCACGACGCCTTCATCAAGCAACTCATAACGCTGGAATTGCGAAGCACGATCGATCTGGAGAACATCACGCAGCATCACTGCAAGGACCAGACGGAACTTTCCGGACGCCTGGCGTCGATTCTTCGGCGAGACCCGGACGTAGTGATGATCAGGTCATGCCAAACGAGCCAGGCCGCTGATCTGATCTGTGAAGCAGCCACTGAAATAAGCGTGCTGCTCGGTTCTACAGCGCCTTCGGCGCTGGCCGCTCTGGCGAAATGGGTCAAGGTTGTCGCAAACCCCCATAAGGCGCTGACGCCGCTGAAGGTGGTTACATGCCAGATGCTCCTGCGAAAACTCTGTCCAAACTGCAAAGAAGCGTACAGCCCTCCGCGAGATATGTTGGCGAAGTTGAACTTACCGGCTGATAAAATCAACAGGTTCTACCGTCCGCCGACAAAACCGCCGGTCGATGAGAAGGGCAACCCGATTATCTGCTCCACGTGTCGCGGGACTGGTTACTACGGGAGGACGGGCGCGTTCGAATTACTGGAAGTAACCGACGAAATCCGCGAACTGGTAGCGCAAAACGCGCCGCTATCGCGAATAAAAGCCACCTGCCGGAAAAATAAAATGCTATACCTGCAGGAACAGGCCCTGCGAAAGGTAATCGCCGGCGTAACCAGTATCGAAGAGGTTATTCGAGTATCGAAGAAGAAATAATTTTCAATTTCCAATTTTCAATTTCCAATTGAAAAAAAGTAGAAAACAGGAAATCGCAAATTGGAAATTGAAAATCGCAAATTGGAAATTTTTTCCTTCTGTTCAATTGGAAATTGAAAATCGAAAATTGGAAATTGAAATGGTAATAATTATATTCGCCACACTACTGATCCTCGGAATAGCCTTTTATCAGACGATACAGGGCTGCTTCAGCGCGATTATAATGGCGATCCTGACTGTACTTTGCGCGACGGTCGCGTTCAACTTTTACGAACCGCTGGGTGCTCTTCTCGCAGGCCGGCTTGGGGCTGTGGCTGATCCTTCGGCGCTTCTGGCGGTGTTCGTTATCCCGCTTCTTCTGCTTCGGATCGGCTTCGACCGTCTCATCAGCGGAAACGTTGTGCTCGGGCTTTGGCCCGACCGCGTCGGCGGGGCGGTGTTCGGCCTGATTACCGCGACGATCCTGACGGGCGTGTTTATGATTATCTTCCAGTTGCTCCCGATGCCCGCGTCGATCATCGGATGGAAGCCATATGACAGCGGCTTCGGCGTCGAAGACGGAGGCCCGCCGAGATGGGCGTCGAAATTCACGCTTGCAACGGTAAAACATCTCTCGGACGGACCTCTTAAGCCGATTATGTCCGGCGGGAACAAGTTCAATGTTACCCACGACGACCTGATGCTGGAGAGTTTCTGCCTGCGAAACCGTCCAACCGGCGCACGGGCATCGACACCGGACGACGCGATGAAAATCACAAACGCCCACATCGTCCAACTCCCGGATAAGGAGTACCTTGCGAAACTTTCTGCCGCCGACAGGGCGAGGCTCAAAAGGGAAATACCACAAATCACCGATTTGACCCCGATGTATCCGCTGCTTTCACGACAAGAGGCGGACGACACGAAAATCCTGTTGATTCGGATGACCATCGACGAATCCGCACGCAACGAAAACGACAACTGGTGGCGTCTTCCGGCTACTCATTTCCGCATGGTCTGCGAATCGGGAAGGAGTTTCTACCCGGTCGGATACCTGACATATTCCGGTAAGTGGAAGGTCAATACGTCCGTTTCCGACAAAGTCGTTACGCAGATAGGCGACATTGTCGTTACGCGTCCCTGGCAGCCCAAGGGCGGGCCGCCGAAACTTCTTGCCGATTGGCTCTATCGCATCCCCAGCGACCAGAAGCCTCAATACATCGTATTCCGGCGGACCGCTAAAGTTGCGATGCCGCCGGTAACCCAAAAAGGGTTGCCCAAAGCGATCGATAAAGGCGTTCAGATTGCGCTATCCGTCAAATCCGTTTTCGGAAAGACGACGCTTCAGGCAATCGGTACGGGAAAAAGACTCTTCAGCCCGAAGATCATCAGAGTAAGAACACAGATTCCCGACGGGATGAGGATTCGATACGAGGAAGACCCCCGTCCTGCCGTAATAAAACAGATAAAGATCACCGGCGGAAAACTGCATAAAACGCTTATCGTCGGCCCGGTAGGCGACCTGTTCCGCTCAAAGAAACGCGGCGCACGGTACGTCCCGGACCTTTACATTTTGAAGCGGGACGACACTCTGATATACCTGGAATGTGATGTGGACCGTGAATCAAGGGACTCTTCCGGCCTCAGGAACATGCGCCCCAGATTACTGCTGAACACCGGAGACAGCATACCTCACAAGGGAGCGTACTTCTTTTACAAGGTCGGCTCAAAGAGGCACGTGTATTTCTACTACGATTCCTCCAAATCGAAGGAAAAACTTGATCCTGATTTCGTACGCGCCTTCCGGAGCAATCTCGCCGAGGCCGAGACGTTTGGGGTCATCTTCTCCGTACCGACGTCGAAAGGCATCAGCGTTGCGGGCGTAACCTTCGGCATCGGACCAAATTACGAATTCCACACCGTCAAGCCTCTGGAATGCGGCAGAAAACGATAGACGGACACCGCGACCACGCCACCCGCCGAATCTGTTGCAACACGCGATAAAAGGGGGTAAGAGGAAGGGCCGGAAAAGACGCTGAAAAAGTACCCGACTCCATTATTATGGTGATGCCGCGAAGTAGAACCGATGGCAAAACAGAAAACGAAACTCGAACTGACGTGGATTGGGAAGGAGAATCGGCCGAAGTTGGAGCCGAGGATTCTGATTGAAGACACGGAGAAGTCATATCATGCGGCCCATCGAGTCAGCGAAAACTCCAGGGAAGGAGGGCTGAATGAATGAGTGAACTTGTTCAACAGAATCCAGGTGGAGAGTTCCTGCTATATCGAAGCCCCGACGGTGACGTTCGCGTAGAGTGCCTGTTTACGGATGAATCGCTCTGGTTGCCACAGAAGGCCATCGCGGAATTGTTTGGCGTGGAAGTCCCCGCCATCAGCAAGCACTTGTCTAATATCTATGACAGTAAAGAGTTAGGCCGAGAATCAACTGTTTCCGTTTTGGAAACAGTTCGCCAGGAGGGTTCTCGCAAGGTTAAACGGGAGATGGAGTATTACAGCCTCGACGCCATTATTGCCGTGGGTTATCGGGTCAATAGCTATCAAGCGACGCAGTTTCGCATATGGGCAACGCAGAGGCTCAAGGAGTTCATGATCAAAGGCTTTGTGCTGGATGATGAACGGTTGAAGCAGAGCAAGCAACGGTTCGGGAAAGATTACTTTGAAGAATTGCTGGAGCGTATTCGGGAGATTCGGGCCAGCGAACGGCGATTCTATCAGAAGATCACGGACATTTACGCGCTTTCGGTTGATTACGACAGTAGTGCCCCGATTACACGGGAGTTTTTCGCGACCGTACAGAATAAGCTTCACTGGGCGATAACGGGCAAGACGGCGGCAGAGACGATTCGTGATTCGTCCGATGCGACGCTTCCGCATATGGGTCTGGCAACGTGGAAAAACGCCCCGGATGGCAAGGTCCTCAAATCCGATGTGTCGGTCGCAAAGAACTATCTCAACGAGGCCCATGTTAAGGAGCTTAACCGTATCGTCTCGGCCTACCTTGACTTGGCGGAAAACCGTGCCCAACGGGAGCAAGTGATGAA
>JAUVIQ010000242.1 GCA_030592655.1 Planctomycetales bacterium
GATGGCCACGCCAAGCAAATTACCGAGGTGGACATCGCGGGAAAGATCGTCCGGCAGTGTAAAACTACGGGCATAGTTATAAGCGTCTGCCAGTTACCGAATGGAACAATCGCAGCCAGACTACGGAAAGAAGGTGTTATCCTTATGGACCGCAACGGAAAGATAATCCGTTGGCTGACCAGGGACAAAGGTCTCTCGGGCAAAGTCCGCCTGGTTCCCGCGGCGGTGTTGAAACGGAAGCACTCAGCCGTCAGCAGTCAGCCTTCAGCCAAAACGAAGAAATAGCAGGGATACATGGGATGAATATAAGAGAAGAAACAGACGGGCGGACAGTCTTGTCCGCATCATTATTGGCCGGGGTAATCCTTCTGATAACGGCGGGTGTTTGCTACGCAGCCTCGGACGCAGAAAAACCTGCTGCCGCGACTCAACCGAGTGAGAAGCAGTTGGTCGATGCACGGGCGGTCCTGCAGCAATTTCTGGACCCGCTCACGCCGGAAGAGAAACAGAACATCGAAAAACTTATTGCCGACCTCGAAAGCAATATCTGGAAGGTCAGGAAATCAGCCACGGAAGAACTCTACCGCCTGGATATTCGGGCCTTGCCTATAATCGCCCAGACCGCTAAAAGCGAAGACTCTGAAGTCGCATCGCGCGCGAAGCAGGTTCTTAAAGTCCTCCATGCCAAGCTCGAAAATATCGCTTCTGAACTGAACCCCGCCATAGACACACTCGCCGCCGCCGGCGACAAGAAGATTGCGGCGATGCTGATTGAATTATTGAACTACCCGAAGCACTCCATTCGTTACATAGCCGAGTACGGCCTGCGTCGGGTTACAGGGAAGAACTTCGGCTATAATTCATACGACGAATCCGACGAGCGCGCCAAAGCCGTCAAAAAGTGGCGCACGTGGTGGGAGAAAAACCAGGCCGACTTTATCCCCACCAAACCCAAGCCGTTCGGAATACTGATATGCAACTCCAGGGGTATGACACTCACCGCTGTCGGCGTTGACGGGAAGGTGGCATGGTCGCACAAATTCGGAAGGATGATCTCTTGCGCCGCGGGGCTACCCAACGGAAACGTAATCGTGGGATCCATGCGTGGCGAGCCTAACGTCGAGGGATACGACGCGGATTTCAAGCCGGTATGGAACTGCGATAACCTCGGCTTCAGGAAGTATGTTCATGACATTCGCTGTCTGCCGAACGGCAACAGGCTGATCGCCTACTCCGGCGCCGGACACGTTTCGGAGATTACTCCAGCCGGCAAGGTCGTCTGGCAAAAAAAGGGGCTGCGCGAGCCTATCTCCGCCCAGCGACTTACCAACGGGAATACGCTCATTACAGAGACTATCAGGAAACGAGTCATCGAGGTCAATCGCGCCGGGAAGATCGTCTGGAAGAAGACCAGGCTGAGATACCCGTATGACGCCGTAAGGCTAGCCAACGGTAATGTGCTGGTAGCCCAGTTCGACAAGAATCAGGTCTTCGAGATGAATAGGGCGGGCAAGATCGTCTGGGAGAAAAGGTTCAGCGGGTTCAACGGCGCGCCCACCGGCATCTGCCGCCTGCCTGACGGAACGACGGCCATTATCAACAGGAGCATGGGCGCTTTCATTGTGGACTGCGACGGAAGGATTATCCGCCACCTCCTGAAATTCAAGACCGACTGGGGCAAGATACGTATGGCCCCGGCAGTGGTGCTGGAACGGAAGCAGTCAGCCGTCAGCAGTCAGCCATCAGCCAAAACAAAGCAATAGCAGGTCCCGCAAGGGACGCCCAGGCGGCTGTTCGCCGTCCCGTGGGGCGGATACATAGGATGCAAGGGATGAAAAGCAGGGAAAAAGCCTCCAGGTTTGTATTTACACACACGCCGTTGTTGGCTGGGGTAATCCTTCTGATACTGGCGGGTGTTTGCCTCGCGGACTCGGACGCAAAGAAACCATCCGTACAGACCCAGCCGAGCAAAGAGCAGTTGGCCGACGCCCGTGCAATCTTCCGCTGGCTGCTGGATCCGCCGATCAGTACGACAGAAAAACAACACATCGAAAAACTCGTCCGCGATCTGGACGCTGACATCTGGAAGGTCCGGCAAAACGCCTCGAAGGAATTGCCCCGCCTGTGGCCTAGAGTTACGCCGTGGGTCCGCCAGGCCGCTAAGAGCGACAACCTTGAAGTCTCAAACCGCGCGAAGGTGATCCTCAAGACGCTCCAGGTTCGCGCAGGAAACGTCGAAAGCGAGTTGAATCGGGCAATCGACACGCTCGTCGCCGGCGGCGACAAGAAACTGGTGTCGATGCTGATTCAACTACTCGACAGCACGAACATTTCATTGCGTTACATAGCCGAGTACGGCCTGCGGCGAGTTACGGGAAAATGCTTCATGTATAACTGCTACGCCGAACCGCCGGAGCGGGCTAAAGCGGTCGAGAGATGGCGGAAGTGGTGGAAGCAGAGCAGGGGCGGCTTTGTCCTCAAGAAACAGCATCCGGTCGGGATACTGATCTGCAACGACCAGCGCAAGCGACTCGCCGCAGTTACCCCGGACGGTAAGGTCGCCTGGTCCCGGACATTCCCGCAGAGGGTTTTTTGCGCTACGGGGTTGGCCAATGGGAACGTGATTGTCGGGTGCGAGGGCAAGAAGGTATCCGCCGAAGAGTATGACCGGGATTTCAAGCCGGTGTGGAACAATAACGTCGGCGGGCAGGCATACGACGTTCGCCGTCTGTCCGGCGGCAACACGCTTATCGCCTACACAACCGGCAATTACGTCTCGGAAGTCAGCCGAACCGGCAAGACCGTCTGGCAGATGAAGGACCTCAAGGGGCCTATCAGTGCCGAGCGACTGGGAAACGGCAACACGCTCATTGCCGAGTTGCACCGAGGCAGGGTCATCGAAGTCAGCCGCACCGGAAAGATCGTCTGGGAGAAGACTCATCTGGCGAAACCACATGACGCGACGAGGCTTCCCAGCGGCAACGTGCTGATCGCCGAGTACGACAGCAAGCGGGTTATCGAAGTGAACCGGGCGGGAAAGATCGTCTGGCAGTCAAAATGCCCAAGTTTCCCCACCAGTATCTGCAGGCTGCCGGACGGTACAACCGCTATCAGAAGCAGCATCAGGGGCGTCTTCCTCGTGCGGCAAGACGGAAAGACAATCCGCCGATTATTGAGAGATAGGGGCATCATCGGCAAGATTCGCCTCGCCCCGGCGGCGGTGATGAAACCGAAGCAGTCGGCAACCGGCACTCAGCCGTCAGGCAAACCGAAGAAATAGCAGGAGATAGAGATGAGAGAAAAAACTGAGGGACCGACCGTTTTACCCGTATCGCGTTTGGCTACGTTGGTTCTATTGATTCTGGCGGGGGTTTGCTTCGCGTCCCCCGACACAGAGAAACCATCCGCACAAACCCAGCCCGGCGAAAAGCAGTTGGCCGACGCATGGGGGGTATTTCAGCGGCTGATGTATGTGTCTGCGGAAAAGAAGGCTCGCGTCGAGAAACTCATCGGCGACCTGAACGACAGTAAATGGAAGGTCCGAGTCAAGGCCAATGATGAATTGTCGGAGATGGGTCCTGAGATCATCCCGCTGGTTATCCCAGCCACTCAAAGCGAGAACCCGGAGGTCGCTGCGCGCGTAAAGTTTGTCCTTGCAGACCTTCAGGTCAAGGCTGACAACATCAGCAACGAACTGCACCCTGCAATCAACACACTCGCCGCCGCAAAGGATAAGAAACTTATTTCGACTCTGATTAAATTACTGAGCTACGAGAACCCGAAATCTTGCTACACAGCCGAGTACGCCCTGCGACGCCTCACGGGAAAGAACTTCGGTTATAGATCCAATGACAAGCCGGCAAAGCGGGCGAA
>JAUVIQ010000191.1 GCA_030592655.1 Planctomycetales bacterium
TCACCACCACCCATCGGGTGGGCAACAGGGTTCATTGCGACGCCGCGAACGTGAGGTCTGCGCCCCATATGACGCTTCCTGCCGGCCTTTCCAAGCTTGACGTTTTGATGGTCAAGATTTCCCAATTGACCTATCGTCGCCCGGCAGCGTGCATCGACCATCCGCGTCTCGCCGCTCGGAAGGAGCAAATGTGCCCACTTTCCTTCTCTGGCCATAAGTTTGGCGGCTCCACCGGCGGTTCGTACCAACTTTCCGCCCTGGCCTGGTGTCATCTCGATATTGTGAATGGTCAGCCCGGTGGGGATATTCGTCAGAGGAAGACAATTCCCAATCCTCGGCTCAGCCTCGCCGCCGGAATAAACTTTCTGTCCCGCCTTCAGCCCTATCGGGGCAAGGATATACCGTTTTTCACCGTCGGCGTAATTTATCAAGGCGATGTTACAGGTGCGGTTCGGATCGTATTCGATGGTCGCAACCGTTCCTTCGACCCCGTCCTTGTTGCGCTTGAAGTCGATAACGCGGTACATCCGCTTGGCTCCGCCGCCACGGCACCGGCTGGTGATTACGCCGTGATGATTGCGCCCGCCGGTCTTCTTGAGAGGACGCAAAAGCGACTTGGTGGGCGCGTGGCCGGTCAATTCCTCGCGGATGTTGACGCTGGCGTTACGCCTTCCTGCCGATGTCGGTTTGTACACCTTAATTGCCATTATTCGCCCTAAAACAGATCAATGTGATAGTCCGGATGGAGGACGACCACTGCCTTTTTCCAGTGGCTGGTCGTGCCCCGCTTGTACCCGACCCGTCGCGGTTTTCCGCGACGATTGGCCGAACGAACCGTCAGAACCTTCACGTTGTAAATTTTCTCAATAGCCTGCTTTATCTGCGCCTTGTTCGCCTCGGGATTGACCTGGAAGGCATAAGCGTTCCGTGTTTCGGACTGGAACGTACCCTTCTCGGTTACCAGCGGGCGAACAATCGTATTGTAAATATCGTTTTTCATTGCTTATTGCTTACGCCGACCTGTTGATTAACTTTTCCATCGCCTCGCGAGTCAGCAACATCTTCTGCCGGGTGGCTACATCGAACGCGTTCAAATCATCCACCGGGCAGACGGTAATATCCGGGATATTACGAGCGCTTTTGAAGAGGGTCTCGTCGTTCCCTACCGGCGACAGCAGGCAGGAACGGCTTATCTTCAAATTGGCCAGTACGTCGGCGACGTATTTTGTTTTCGGTTCCGTCAGCGACAGCCCTTCGACCACTACAAGGTCGTTTCCGAGTATTTTTGCGAGGATGGCGGAATTCAGCGCGCCTCGACGCATTTTCTTAGGCAGCGTTTTTCGATAACTGTGCGGCGTTTTGGCGAAGGTCATTCCACCGCCCCGGACCTTTCCGGTCCGGATCGGTCCCCGGCGCGCATTACCGGTACCCTTCTGACGGAAGATTTTGCGAGTGGAACCTTCAACCTGCCCGCGCCCCCTGGTTGAGGCGCTTCCCTGGCGACGGTTGGCATGATAAGCGACTACCGCCTGCTTCAACAGGGCGACGTTGACGGCCTTACCGAAACGCTCATCGTCAATCTTCAGCGTCTCCGTCTGCTCGCCGGCTATGTTGTACACTGGAACTTCCAACATCTCTTTTTTCCGATACTCTATTTATCCCTGGCAGTTCGGGATTTTTTGATAAACAAGTACCCGCCGTTGGGTCCCGGAAGGGCCCCTTTGATTAGCAGGATGTTATTTTCAGCGTCTATACCCACCAGTCGATGATTCCTGCTGGTGGAACGTGCAGCCCCCATATGCCCCGCCATTTTCTTACCTTTTTTTATGTTTCCGCCGTGCCCAAGGTCGGTTCCGTGCCCACCGATAGAACCGGGGCTTCGGTGCTTGCGCTGCACGCCGTGACTGGCGGGTTGACCCTTGAATCCGTAACGTTTCACTCCGCCGGCAAAACCTTTACCCTTGGTTGTTCCGGTTACGTCCACAAAGTTCACGCCCTCAAAGAGCTCGACCGTCAGTGTCGCCCCGACATCAGTGTCAGCCTGTTCGTCGAGAAGACGCACCTCGCGGACGATTTTCTTCGGTGCGGTCTTTGCATGTCCGGCATGCCCGATTGCGGGTTTGGAGGCGCGTTGGGTCTTGACGTCCTCGAACCCGATCTGAACGGCGTCGTATCCGTCCTTTTCGTCGGCCTTTTTTATCTGCATGACAACACACGGACCGGCGAGAACGACGGTTACGGGGCAGACGAAGCCGTTATCGGCGAACACCTGCGTCATACCAACTTTTTTACCAATCAACGCCGGATACATTTTATTCCGTGCTTTCCATCTGAAAGGGTTCTGACTTCCGACCGTGAGGCACAGGTCCAAACCCAAACTGTTACCATTAGAACCTACGCCTTTATCTTCACAAACACCCCAGCCGGTACCACCAGTCTGTTCAACGCTTCAATTGTTCGGACCGTCGGTTCAAATATGTCGATAATCCGCTTATGCGTTCGCATCTCAAATTGTTCGCGGGATTTTTTATCCACGTGCGGGCTGCGAAGCACCGTGTATCGCTCGATTCGCGTCGGTAACGGAACAGGTCCGCATACCCGTGCCCCGGTCCTGCGGGCATGGTCAACGATCTCGGCGGCTGAACTATCCAGCGCCCGATGATCGTAGGCTTCCATCCTGATGCGAATTTTGTCCTGAACCATTCTTCCCGTATCTCCATCTGACCGCTTATAACTAACCCCGCGCAAATAAGTTGCAGAGCCCTACCAGTGTACTCAATCGTCTTCCAGTGTCAATTATCGATGTGATTTTTTTTGCAAAATTATTTATCGCCCCTGTCTCACGTCAACTTGCTCGCCACTTCAGCCGGTACGATCTTATAAGAGACAGGTTCCATTGCGTATGTCCCGCGTCCCTGTGTGAGTGATCGCAGGATGGTGGCATACCCGAACATTTCCGATAAAGGTGCACGGGCAATGAGTTTACAGTAATTTTCACGTCGTTCCATAGCCGCGATTTCGCTCCGTCTGGCATTCAGGTCCCCGGTAACAGCGCCGAGGTGGATCTCCGGAACCATAACTTCGAGCCGCATTATGGGCTCAAGGAATACCGGTGAGGCATTTTTGACCGCCTCGGAAAACGCCATCGCACCGGCGCGAGCGAAGGCCAATTCGGATGAGTCCACCGGATGGTGCTTACCGTCAAGAAGCGTAACGGTTACGTCGGTCATCGGATAACCGGCCAACGGACCTCCTGTCGCCTCGTCGATTACTCCTTCCCTGACGGAGGAGATGTACTCCTTCGGGATCGCGCCGCCCTTGATTTTATCGACGACGATGATTTTTCCTTTGTCTTCGGATTTATCCTCGGCGTCGGCCGGTGTCGGTTCGACCCGCAACACGACCACACCGTATTGGCCCCTTCCACCGGTCTGGCGAATGAATCTGCCTTCAGACTCGGCGGCGACGGTAATCGTTTCCCTGTAGGCCACTCTTGGTTTTCCTACGCGGACCGGAACGCCCATATCGCGGACCAGCTTGTTGCGAATAATTTCCAGGTGTAACTCGCCCATTCCCGAAATCAGCATCTGCCCGGTCTCGCGGTCAACCTCTGTCCGGAAGGTCGGATCCTCCCGCCGCAGCGTAGCCATCGCTTCGCCGAGACGGTCCTTCCCGTCCGATGACGTCGGTTCGATCGACATTGAAATTACCGGCTTGGGAAACCTTATCTTTTCCAGGATTACAGGTTCGTGCGAGTCGCACAGTGTATCACCGGTGAGGCTGGACTTGGGTCCGACGACCGCGACGATATCGCCGGCGTCGGCGTGATCCCGACGGATACGCTGCTTGGCGTGCATCTCCCATATGCGTGAGACGATTTCTCTTTTCTGACGGACGGGGTTGAGCACTCGCGTACCGGCTTTGAGCGAACCGCTGTAAATGCGAATATAATACAGGTCCCCGTGCAGGTCGGAGGCGACCTTGAACACAAGCGCCGAAAACGGTTCGTCAATATCAGGTCTGCGCTCAATGACCTGCTCGTCTTCGGAATTTCTACGTCCGGTAACAGGAGGAACGTCCAGCGGAGACGGAAGATAATCGCAAATCGCATCCAGAAGGACGCGGACGCCCATGTGCTTCAGCGCCGAACCGCAAAGAACAGGATGAATCCTGTTGGAAATAACGGCCCTGCGAATCGCCAATTTGATGTCGGTAGCGGAAATCGGCTCCTCGTGAACGTATTTTTCCATTAATTCGTCGTCGGATTCGGCAACGGCCTCTATCATGTCGTGGCGTGCCTGCTCAACGGTATCGGCGTAAGCGGCGGGGATTTCGCCGACCTTCAAGTCCATCGCGATATCGGCCTGTTCGTAGAAAAACGCCTGTTGCTCGATAAGGTCTATCTGACCGGCGAATTCAGCGCCTGCGCCCATTGGAATTTGCAGCGCAACCGGCGTAGCGCCGAGACGATCCTGAATTTCATGTATAACGGTCTCGAAATCCGCGCCGGGACGGTCCATCTTGTTGATGAAGCAGATTCTCGGTACGTTGTAACGCTGGGCCTGGTTCCAAACGGTTTCACTCTGTGCTTCGACGCCGCCGACGGCGCAGAAGACCGCCACCGCCCCGTCAAGAACACGCAACGACCGCTCCACCTCGATGGTGAAATCGACGTGTCCGGGCGTGTCGATCAGATTAATCGTATAGTCTTTCCATGGAAGGGTTGTCGCTGCCGACGTGATAGTGATACCACGAGCCTGTTCTTCGACAAGATAATCCATCACGGCGGTTCCGTCGTGGACTTCGCCGATCTTGTAACTCTTTCCGGCGAAGTACAGAATCCGCTCCGTAACGGTGGTTTTTCCCGCGTCGATGTGCGCAGCCACACCTATATTCCGAACTTGTTGCAGTTTCTTTGCCATATCAGAGTACGCATATAAGCAGAGACCGCAGTGTTATCTCTGCGGTCTCTGCCGGTCTTGTCGAAATTTTATCGTGCGAAGTGAGCGAAGGCCTTGTTCGCGTCGGCCATACGGTGAACATTTTCCCGCGTGGTTATGGCTGTTCCTTCCTTCTTGTAGGCAGCCATCAGTTCCGACGCCAGTCTTTGCGATGTCGGCGATCCCTTACCGGCGCGAACCGCCTGGAGCAACCATCGTATCGCAAGCGACAGTCGTCGCTTGGCGTTGACCTGCATGGGGACCTGGTAGTTGGCGCCGCCGATTCGCTTGGAACGTACTTCCAGCATTGGTTTCAAGTTGTCGATCGCCTGCTCGAAGACCTCGATTGCTTCGACGTCTTGGATCTTCTCGCTGATAGTGTCCATCGCGTCGTAGAAAATTCGACGAGCGGTGCTCTTCTTACCGTCCAACATTATGCAATTGACGAATTTGCTGACCAGTTTGCTTTTATAACGCGGGTCGGGCGCCAATTGTTCCGCCGATGCTGTCCATTTCTTATAAGCCATTTTTATTTACCTCTCTTTGCGCCGTAGAGGCTTCGCCCCTGACGTCGACCTTCAACGCCGGATGTATCCAGCGCGCCGCGAACAACGTGATACCGCACACCGGGCAAATCCCTGACTCGCCCGCCACGCACCAGGACGATACTGTGTTCCTGGAGGTTGTGATCGACGCCCGGAATATAGGCGGTTATCTCTTTACCGTTGCTAAGCCGGACACGCGCAACCTTCCGAAGGGCCGAGTTGGGCTTCTTGGGCGTCATGGTCTTGACCAGCACGCATACGCCTCGCTTCTGCGGGCATTGCTCCA
>JAUVIQ010000081.1 GCA_030592655.1 Planctomycetales bacterium
CAGCACCGGAATGCTGATTAGCAGGACCGACAGCAGTGTCGTCATCTGCCCGACCGTATATCGCCCCAGTAGTACATGTCGGTTCTGGGCCACAGAGTAGGCAATGTCCTGTACAATCAACCACGGAACGATATTCCCCGCCGCCAGAGCCACCGTAAGGATCAACTGCAGGATCTTTTGTTTTGACGTTTTTTTCATCATATTACGTGTCGTCGCGCGCAACACCGGAGCGTCAGAACACGGAGTAGATGAACGGGCCTACTCCCGCCTCGCCCAAAAATACGATCAGTCCCAGCAACAACATAACTATGATAATCGGCAATAACCACCATTTTTTGTTGTGCTTCAGCCACTGACATAACTCGCTGAGAAAAGACAATCTCGCCTGTTTGCTCTCGGCCTCAAACTCCGTTGACGCCCGTTCCTGCTCTGTTCCCGACATATTCATTCCTCGCCGCCCCTAACGCTGGGCACTATCAGAATTGATTGAAATACCGGCGCGCGTTATTCGAGGCGCGGCGGCGCAGCCAATATGTTTCGGCGTCCGGATCCCACCTGCGATGGAGTGTATCCCGACCCACCAGCCGGAACAACAGACCAAGAGGTGTTAAAATACCATAATAAAGGACTCCCATGATTATGTAACCTACAATCCAGCCGATCGGTAGCGTTGCCAGCGTCAACCCTACCTGCAACATGCGAATGTATTTCACAGAGACCCTGCTGAGCAGGAATATCCCCGCCCCGGTTGCGCCCAGCGCCAAGGCCCAGACGATCGGCAGGTCTTTAAGCCAGGTAAGCACCAATGCCATCGGCACTAACACCACCACGGCGGCCAAGCCGAACCTGCGACACTCCTTTCGGCTGGGATTCCAATTCATCTCAACTAAAGCCATTTGCTTATCCCGCTCAATCCAGTTCAAACTGGTCGATGTACTGCTGAATCTCCTGCCGACCCGCTTCCGGCTGGTCGCTCTTGCGTAATACCTGCTTCTCCAGCACCAGGACGTCCATGTTCGTCGCCATAAAGCACCGATACGCATGCTCGGGCGAACAGACAATCGGTTCGCCACGGATATTGAAACTTGTGTTGATGACCATCGGACAACCCGTGCGTTCCTTCAGTCGCTGCAGAAGGCGGAAGTACCGTCCGTGCCTGCCCGCGTCCACGGTCTGCACCCGGGCGGAGTAGTCCACGTGGGTAACCGCCGGAACCTCACTGCGTTTAACTTTAAGGCGGTCCAGACCGCCAGGAGCCTGCGATTCGCTCTCAATCTCCAGGCGTTTGCTCCGGCTGACCGGAGCAACCAGCAGCATATAAGGACTCTCCCTTCCGGGCGCCATCATAAAATACTCGTCGGCGTGTTCGCACAGCACGCTCGGTGCGAACGGGCGGAACGACTCGCGAAATTTTATCTTCAGGTTCATCGTTGCCTGCATCTTCTCGCTGCGGGCATCGCCGAGGATGCTTCGACTGCCCAGCGCCCGAGGACCGAACTCCATGCGACCCTGGAACCAGCCGACAACTTTCTGCTGCTCAATCATTTCCGCAACGCGGTCTATCAGCTCCCGCTCATCCTCGATTACCTGGTACTTGGCGCCGACGGAGTCGAGGAATTCACGAATTTCCTCGTCGTCGTAGGACGGGCCCAGCAGCGAGCCGTTCTGACTGTCCGTCGGAACCGGCGTCCGCTCGTTACCCAGCAACTGATACCACACGAAAAGGGCCGCCCCCAGCGATCCGCCTGCGTCCCCGGCAGCAGGCTGAATCCACATGCTCTCGAACGGTCCCTCACGTAGTATCCGCCCGTTTCCGACGCAGTTCAGCGCAACCCCACCGGCCAGGCACAGGTTCTTCATACCCGTCTGCTCATGGGCGAAGCGCGACATCCGCAGCACAATTTCCTCGGTTACCTTCTGGATCGATGCGGCAAGATCCATCTCCCGCCGGGTGATTTGCGATTCCGGCTTGCGACGCCGACCGCCGAACAGCCTGGCGAACTTGCCGTTGGTCATCATGTTTGAGGTGCAATAGGAGAAATACGACATGTTCATCCGGAACGAGCCGTCGTCCTTTACGTCGATCAGTTTTTCGAGGATCACGTCGGCATACTTCGGAGTACCGTACGGCGCCAGCCCCATCAGTTTGTATTCGCCGGAGTTGACCCTGAATCCCGTGAAGTAGGTGAAGGCGGAATACAACATTCCAAGCGAGTGCGGGAACCGAAGTTCGTGTGTCAGTTCGATGTGGTTGCCTCTGCCCCTGCCGATACTCGCGGTGGTCCATTCCCCCACACCGTCCATCGTGAGAATCGCCGCTTCCTCGAAGGCCGAAGGAAAGAACGCGCTGGCGGCATGAGATTCATGATGCTCGACGAATACGTACCGCCCGGCGTACTTGTCTTTCAAGGCCTTGTCCATCTCACGCGGCAGATGCAACTTCTTCTTAAGCCACAGCGGAATGCCCGATAGAAACTGACGAAAGCCCCAGGGTACATAACCGATCCATGTCTCAAGCAGGCGATCGAACTTGAGAAGCGGCTTGTCGTAGAAAACCACGTGGTCGAGGTCGCCGGCATCAATCCCTGCCGTCCGGAGGCAGTAATCGACGGCGTGGGTGGGGAAACTGTGATCGTGCTTAACGCGAGTGAATCTCTCCTCCTGAGCGGCGGCCACAATCCGACCATCCCTGACCAGTGCCGCGGCACTGTCGTGGTAGAACGCTGAAATGCCGAGAATGTTCACTGTTGTCGTCCTCGGAAACGGCTCCTCTAGCCGACACGCATTCCGTCAGCAAGAACACTGCGAAACCTCTGCCCCAAAGCCCGTTCCCAAACTTATGGTCCTGCCGAGTTGCCGGGCAATCGGAACGGATCCGAGACCTGGCACATGGGTACTACCGATCACAGACACTCGACCTCGCGTAATAATACACCTGAACCTTTCTCCACTGTCCAGGAAAAAATGTGGATATTCAGTCTCAATTCGTTACCGTGTCGGAATTCCGGGAATTAGGGATTAAGGGGATTAAGGGAACGGGGCACTCGATTCCGAAGACTGGCCGTCCTTGCGGGATGCCTGCATTTATCGAACACCTGGAAGCCCTGCTGGGGCGGGTCTTGACAAAAAGAAAACCAGGCCCCAAAATCAAGAGGCAAAAGCAGAAGAAAGGATAGTTGAGTGCTCCGTCTTTTTAATTCAAAGAGCCTGATTGCGTTTTATTTCATCGTTGTAATCGTTGGATTCTGTCCGGCCGCTCTGTTCGCCGCAACAAATCACTCCGCCCCTGAAACGAAGCATACCAATCAATGGTACTACTCGATGAACTTTTGTTTCTCGCCGGGGCGAGTCTATGCAGTCAGCCCGAACTCACTCTGGCTGGGCGGGTGCGGGTGGGTAAGGGAGCTAACGCGGGTCGATCTGGCGACGGGTAAGAACACGATGTACACGTCGATGGACGGCCTGCCTCTCGAGAATCAGAGCATTTGGCGCGTTACGGCCGCACCGGATGATCGCTGTGCGATTCTGACGGACCAGACAAGGCAAGTTTATCTGTGGCATCCAAAGGCCGGTTGGGGCGAACTGCCGTCCCTGTCGAACGGCCGCCGGTTCACCGACATTGCTTTCGACGAGAACGGCACACTGGTGGCCTTGACATGCAGCAAATCGGGCGACCGCAACTTTGGCGATACACTCTTTGAGTTTCGCGAGGGTCGGTGGAAGTACCGTCGCAAGACTCCGCTGGCGAGGCGTGTAATCCCCTTGAAAAAAGGCTATGCCCTGATGGTCTATAATCGAGAGACCAGGAAATGCCGGTGCATCTATCTGCCCGCTGAGGTTTCGGGAAAGGTAAAGGACCTCGGCCCACTGCCGCCGCGACTCAAATGGTTCTACATCCGTATGGGCGGAAAGACCTACCTGTGCGACGCCCTCCATCCCTTTCGTTCGGTAACGATCAACTCCCAGCGATGGGGGATCGGGGCAGTCCGGGAACTGACGCCGGAGGGCCTGGGCCGGCCGATCGGAAAAGGCATTGTGGGAATTGATTTTCAGCGTAAACGGTTTGTTCCGGTTGCGATTACTACGACGGCTGATAAGAAAGATATCTGCACCATCAAGGTCTTTGGTAATCTGACGGTTCGTCTGGATGGCATTGGCGGGCTGGTGCTGCCGGTTCGCGGGCTGAACGGAACGGTATGGGCGAGAGGTCGGTGGTGGGATGGGAAGCAATGGCATGAGCGTACGATTACGCCGGAACTCCTTCCTTCAACACACGCTGTGCTGGAGCGGACCCAGTATCGGTTCAACCCGATTACCCGATGCTGGCGGCGCGTGGTTCCCAAATGGCCCGCCGACGTTAAATGCTACGACTCGAAGACCCGCCGCGCCTGGATCATAACGGCCTGGGAAAAAGGCGAGTTGCAATACGTCCAGTTTGACGAGACGGGCCGGGCGAAGGTGCTTCGGCGATTCCCGTTCGAGCAATACTGGGGCATGCCGTCTTTTCGCACGAAGGGCGGCGACTGGTGGGGTAGTTGTCACAAGGACGGCCGGAGCGGCGTATTTCGCATCGCTCCGAACGGAAAGGTTCACGTCTATCCGCTCAAAGACGCATCGGGCGTTCACGTCAGCCCCAAAGGCACGATCTGGATGCGAACCGACAAGAGCGAACATCGCTACAATCCCAAGACGGACAAGTTCGAAGATAACGTCGGACTGCCGTGGGACGATTTCGCCTTTCGCATAGGCCGATACCATCTGTCGATAATTCCCGCCGGCATCGGCTGCTGCAGCCTCGTGAAACAAAAAATCAACGGCCGGTGGGAAAATTTTCGCATCGATGACAAACGCCGGTATCTAACCTACGCCGGCCCCTACTTCCGTCACGGCGATCGCCTGCTGGTCTGGATGTCTGTTTTAGGCGTCATGGAATACGACGGGACTAAAGACCGCTGGATTCGCTTGCAAAACCGATACTTCCACATCGGTTTCGATTTGAAGGGCAGGCGGATTCTTGCAAACAACATTATTCTTGTGTACGACGGCGACCCGTTCGAATCGCCACTGGCGGCCAGGAACAAGACCTCCGCCAGTGAGGCGGCCCTGTTCAACAAATTGCTGAAATTGATGGATGATGACAACTGGCGCGTTCGCGAAAAGGCCACCACCCGGATGAAAGAACTCTCCTGTATCATGTGCAAGCGGATTCTGGCGGCCCGAGACAACGAGAATCTATCCCTTGAGGTCCGTTTGCGAATCAAGAGCATTTTTCCCAAAAATGGAATGTCCCTTCTCCCGCCGTGCCTGTTTCGGAAAAGATACCCATTGGTCGGTCCTGTCAAGAAAACCACGACGCAGCGGGGCCGGGACGGTTCTTGATATATCAGTAACCACCTGGAAATTATCCCCCCGCAGTGCGGGGGGCTTGTTTGTGGTGGCCTGCTCTCCAAAGAAGCAAACTTGACCGTGGCGCCGTAGCCTGTAAGAATAGCGACGTTGATGATTTGAATGTGGAGTATGTTTGGTGAGCAAGCGTCGTCATGCGTTGAATCCAGCCAAGGTCCAGGCCGACATAGCGGCGCTGGAGAAACATCCGCCTCCGGAGATGTTCCAGCGTCGTCTGGACATTCGCCGCCGGCTTAGCGTGGCTTTGCTGTGCATATTGACCAGCGTGCTCCTGGCGGTGAGTTTTGCTCCGTTCGATAAATGGTATATCGCTTACGTGGCGCTGGTTCCGTTTGGGCTGGCGGTGGTGGCCGGGCACAAGGGCGGATGGGTAGTGCTCTGGTCCTGGCTGGGGGGAGTTCTCTTCTGGACGGTGGGGATTTACTGGCTTGGATGGATTACGCCGGCTGGCGGAATCGTGCTGGTGTTGTATTTTGGGTGCTATTGGATGGCGGCGGGGGTGCTGATTCGCCGAGCGTTTCGTCGCGGTTGGCCTGTATGGATAACGCTTCCGGTGGTGTGGGTGGCGTTGGAATATGCGATGGCCTATACGCTCTGGCCGATGCTTCCGGCGGATATGAGCGGGTTCCCGTGGATGTCGCTGGCAGAGAGTCAGTACAGACGTATTCACCTGATTCAGATTGCCGACGTTACCGGCGAATACGGCGTTTCATTCTTCGTAGCCATGGTCAACGGCGCGATTATCGACGCCCTTGCCCAGCCATTGTTTGTCAAAACTTCTCGCGGCGGTCGGCTGACGCGGCAGATAGGTATCGCGTTTGGCGTCAGCGTCGCATCGGCGGCGGCGCTGCTTGGCTATGGGACGTATCGTCTCAACCAGGACACGACCAGACTCGGATTGACTGTCGGCGTGGTGCAGGAGGCGTTTCCGGTTTCGCTTAACAGGAAGGGCGCATCGCGCCAGAAGATATTCGATGCGCATCTGGACGGTTCACGCCCATTGGTGGGAACCGGGTGTAATCTTGTGGTCTGGCCGGAAAGCGCGCTGAGTTTCGGAAATATGGATCCGGCTTTCTGGCGGCGTCTGAACGCCGCGTCATTCGATCCTGAAGATGCTGAAATAATCCGTACCTATCAGCGGAATCTCCACTCGCTTGGTCGCGTTGTGTCGGATTCGGATTGCCCGCTTCTTGCCGGCGGGTCGATGCCGGCCAGTCGGGCGGGGAAGGATAACAGGAGGTGCAATTCGGCATTACTGTTTGACCGCGACGAGGCGGGCCGGCTTCGATTGAAGGGTCGTTACGACAAGATGCACCTGGTTCCGTTCAGCGAGTGCGTACCGTTCCGCAAGTCCTGGCCCTGGCTGCACGGGCAGATTCGGCGATTAGTCCCCCCGGCGATGCCGCAACTCGAACCGGGAAAAAAACCTGTCCGGTTCACTATTTCCGGCGAAGGAGGTAAAGAAATTCGCTTCGCTGTGCCGATTTGCTATGAAGGTTCCTTTGCTCGCGTTTGTCGGCGTATGGTGATGCGGGGGCGAAACAAGCGCGTGGATATACTGGTGAATATCTCCAACGACGGATGGTTTGTGTATAATGCGCACGCGAGTTCGGAACTGGATCAGCATTTATCGCAATACGTCTTTCGTGCGATTGAGGGGCGCGTACCGGTGGTCCGTGCGGTCAACACCGGAATCAGCGCCCACATCGACTCGGTTGGGCGTATCGGCGAAACGGTCCGCCGCAAAGGTAAGCGGAAAATGGTTGCAGGTAATATAGTTGCAAAAATGTTTGTAGATGACAGGATTACCCTATATAGTCTTATCGGTGATGTTTTCGCTCAGGCGATTTGTGTTGTCGTCGGGGCGGGGGTTTTGATAACATTTTTCCGGCCTCGAACCGGAAAAAAAGAGGGCTGGATAGCATGACAAAAGGATTTGTGTATCGCGGTGTTGTATCCTGTGTGCTTGTGTCGGTAGTTGCGATTGGTTGCCGGAAGCAAGAGAGTCAGATTGATCCCGTTCGTACTTACGGCGACGCCCGGGTTACTCTGTACCAGGCCGCCGAAGACCCCGACCCCAGGGTCCGGTCCAAGGCGCTCGAGGCCTTGGCCGATACCGAGGGTCCCGCCGCCGGAGCGATAATGCTTCAGTCGCTGCAGGACGACTACGAGCCGGTTCGCTTCAATGCCGCCATAGCAGTGGGGGATGTCCGATATGGACCGGCAAAACCGGAACTGCTGAAGATGATTAAGGACTCCGACGACCATCTGAAATTGAAGTGCGCGCTTATCTACGCCCTCCACCGCCTGGGTGATGAGTCCTATACCGGGCAGTTGGGGTCGATGATTCAGCACAAGGATAAGTTCGTTCGCGCTACAGCGGCGATGGTGATGGGGAAAATGGGCGAACCGAGCGCGAAGAAACCGCTCAAAAATCTCCAAAGCACGGATTATGACCCGGTGGTCCAGTTGCAGGTGGTGGAAGCCCTGGCTCGGCTTGGCGAGGAACGCTCAATCGCGCTGCTGGAGGCATTTACAAAAAGCCAGTATATGGAAGACCGCATAATCGCCGTTCAGTCTCTTGGGCGATTAGCCAATGCCAGGTCGGCGTTTATACTTCGCGAGTTGATGAAGGACAAAAAACAGGAACCGACGGTGCGAGTAGCGGCAGCCGGTAGTCTGGCGAGACTCGGCGAACAGGTCAAAAGTTCTCTACCGTTAAAGGCGGCTACCGATCCGGAAGGCGTCATTCGTAAGTTCCGTGGTAAAGGGGCCCGCATACTTTCGAAGGAAATCGCCGATCTGCGGGTTATCGCGATATTGTCGCTGGGGTATGTGCCCGAACCACTGGCCGCCGATACGCTCGCGCCGTTCCTGCGATCATCGCAAGGCTCAGTCCGCGTCGCTGCGGGTAAAACGCTCCTCCATCTGCTGCAAGCCTATAAACCATCCGCCGACCCTCTGTATCGACTTGAAAAAACGCCCAAACCGGATAAAGATAAAGACAAAGACGATAATCGCCCAGTCAAACCTAAATTACATACCTCCGGCGGGAGAGATTAAGATAGTTAACGAAAAGGCAAAATTTTCTTGACTGGGTTCAAATTGACCGTAGAATTACCCTCACCCACGGTCCGGTGGGGTTTTACCGGGCCGATGAGCAATAACCATGCGTGATTGAGAAAAGATAAATCAAAGCCTCATCGTTTGTAAGGAGACTCCCCGTTGAGTACCCTGACTAAAGTTTGCGTAGTAGTGCTTGTGTTGCTTGTATTGTTCGCCGCCGGTCCCTTCATCCAGCAGGCAGTTACCGGTCCTGACTGGAAACAGGCATGCCTGGACCAGAAGCGGAAAACCGAACTGGCCGAAGCGTCCGATAAAAAACACATGTTGGATGCCCAGGTCTATCAGCGTCTCTTTGAGAACGTTCAGAGAAAGGCCGTCGGTAGCGAACAGAACTTCCACGAGACTATAAAGATCAAGGACGTCGAGATCGCCCGTTTGACAAGTCAATTGGCCGTCCGTTCGGGCGAGTTCAAAAAACTGGCTGCATTTAACGAAAACTTCAGGCTCAATCTTGAAGAGCAGATTAAGACGAATAGAAGCCTTCTGGCGAACCTGGAGAAGGAACGGGGCGAGAATATCACGCTCAAGAACCAGCTTCGGTCAGCGCAGCATACTATCCAGGAATTGCAGACCAACAGTGAGTTTGCAGAAAGGTCCGTCAGGTCTCTTCAGGAGCAACTCGTTCAGAAAAAAGCCGAGATTACCGAGCTTCGAGAACGGGTAGCCGCCGGCGGTACAACAATCTCTACAGTCAAACCGGTGGTGAAAGGGCCTAAGATCGACGCGTCGGTAACCGCCGTTGTTGACGATCTCGCAAGTCTGAATGTAGGTTCGGCTTCAGGCGTCAAAAAAGATATGGAATTTACTATCTACCGTGGCGAGAATTTCGTCGCTCACCTGCGGATCGCCGACGTGGGTGTGGATAACTCGACGGGCGTTATAACAGACAGGACGCGGGAACCCAAAGTAGGCGATAAAGCCTCTAACGACCTGAAGTGAAAGGATTTCGCCGATGACCGCAATGACGTCCGGACAATCTTCGCTGGTAGAAACCAAACCTCAGCCGGATATCTACACCCTTCTGCTGATCGTCGCAATTATCTTCCTGGCCGTTACCGTCGGTATGGTGATGTACAACCTTATGACGACATACGGCTTGACGTTCGCTGAGATGTTCACCGGCAGGGAAATATCTCCAGTCTAGTACTTCGTCAACTTTAAATTTGTCAGCATGATTCTGCGACACAGAGACGCAGAGATTCAGAGAATAAAAAAAGATCAATCTGTTTTTTTACACCTCTGTTCCTCTGTGTCTCTGTGTCGAATTAACAACGCCTGGGTTTATTCACAGATTGAATTTTGACAGAATGCTAATTTCAGGTAAGCCTATACCATGATTTTTGATTCCATTCTTGGTCTGTTCTCAATGGACATGGGCATTGACCTCGGTACGTGCAACACGCTTGTGTGTGTGCAGGGACAGGGAGTCGTGCTTAATGAACCTTCAGTGGTAGCCGTCAAGCGGGGCACCAACAAGGTTCTCCAGGGTGGTAACGCCGTGGGGGTCGTAGCCAAGGAGATGCTCGGAAAGACTCCCGGTTCAATCCGCGCCATCCGTCCGATGAAGGACGGGGTAATCGCCGATTTCGACATTACCGAAGCAATGCTCGGGTATTTCATTCGTAAGGTTCATCGTCGAGGTTTTCTTTCCGCCCACCCTCGTGTTGTAATAGCGGTTCCTTCGGGTATCACTGCCGTTGAGAAGCGGGCGGTGCTTAACTCGGCTGAACGCGCCGGTGCACGTCGGGTGTATCTGGTTGACGAACCCATGGCCGCGGCGATCGGCGCGGGCCTGCCGATTATGGAACCGACCGCCTCGATGATTGTCGATATTGGGGGCGGGACCACCGAAGTTGCGATTATTTCGCTTGCCGACATCAGCGTCTGCGAGTCGATTCGCGTCGCCGGCGACGATATGGACGAAGCCATCGCCGCACACATGAAACGCACCTATAACCTCATGATAGGCGAGCAAACCTCCGAAAAAATCAAGATTGGAATCGGCTCCGCCGCTCCGCAGAGCGACGACGATGAACTGACTATGGAGGTTCGCGGGCGAGATATGATCTCAGGCCTGCCGAGAAAAACGCTCGTCTCGGCTGAGGAGGTACGCGAAGCGCTTCGCGAACCTATCGGTTCGATTATCGACTGCGTAATGCGAACGCTGGAACGCGCCGAACCGGAACTTGCCGCAGACCTGGTCGATAACGGCATCGTTCTGTGCGGCGGGGCGGCGCTGTTACGCGGCATAGATACTGTCATCTCCAACGCCACCGGGCTGGACGTACGAACTGCCGACGACCCGCTTACCGTTGTCGCCAGGGGAACTGCCGTATATCTGGAAAACATCGACCTGCTCAAAGAGACGATGGAATCCGGCGAAGACCAAATCTGATTTAGTAAATGGTGTCCCCTATTTGCGCAGATAATCGAGCAGTTCGCTCATGGATGCCTGGGCCAATGCGATAGTGGTGTCGGCGGCTCCGTAGTACAGGCGGATCGTATCGTTGATTCGGACCCATCCGCATGAAAAAACCACCTCGCCGACGTCTCCGACGCGTTCGTATGTTTCCTGTGGGCTGAAGACCCATTCATCGCTTCGGCGGATGACTTTCGTCGGGTCGTCGCGGTCCAGCAACGCGGCTCCGAGACGATAGATGCTTCCCGCAGCGGTCTGGCGGACGCCGTGATATAGGATAAGCCAACCGTCCGGGGTTTCCATCGGCGGGGGGGACAGCCCTATTTTATTCGCGTCCCACCACCCGCCGCATCTGGCGCGCATGAGTATTTGCGTATCGCCCCAGTGTTTCAGGTCCGGCGAGAACGATATCCACATATGGGCCGGTACGTGCTCGGAAATCATGCCATAGGGACGGTGAATCATTGCCCATCGCCCGTCGAACTTCACCGGAAACAGTGCGGCGTCCTTATCTTCAGGCGGCATGATCGTTCCAAGCCGTTCGAATTGGCGGAAATCCCGCGTTTTTGCCAGAGATACCAGCGGGCCTGCTTCGCTGTAAGCGGTGTATGCGATGAGGTATTCGCCGGTTTCGGCTACGAAGGTGATTCGCGGGTCTTCGACGCCCCAGAGTTCTTCGGGGTAGCCTTCCGGGTCGGGGCCGAAGGTCTCTTCGGGGTCGATTTTCCAGTTTGAGACGCCGTCGTCGCTCCTTGCGACGGATAAGTGGCTGATCCCGCGCCGGTCCTCGACGCGGACCAGGAGCAGCGTCTGCCCGTTCAACTGCACAGCCGCTGCGTTGAAGACGGAATTGGCCCGGTAAGGCCAATCATCGACCGTCAAAA
>JAUVIQ010000159.1 GCA_030592655.1 Planctomycetales bacterium
CCTACCGGCCGGAGTTCAGGGCCATCCTTCGCAGCCCGGACCCCCTGGAGATTTTCTACCGCCTGAAGAAGCCGCTGATCTCCGTGGAAATGCTGCTCCGCCGGCAGGTGGACCTGGATTTCCAGATGCTTCGTCGGGCGGCAAACAGTGCCTTCGGCGTCGAATTGCCCGACAGTCCCAACGTCGCCAAATGCACCGTGGTCGAAAAAGATATCCTCGTGCAGGTAAAGGATTTTTCCATCCTGGTTTCAGAGCGTCCTCACATCGATTACGAGAAGACCGGAAAGGGAAGTCCGATTCCCGATCCCAATCTACGGCAGGCGGTCGAAGCACACCGAGCCTGCGTGGGTCTGGAGATGTTCGGCAAACCTGAACACGCCGACATGGCCCAGGCCTGCCGGATGATCGGCAAGTTTGCCGTCAACCTGGCCGGTCCGGAGTGCCTGGCGATTTACCTGCCGGATACCGAGCAGTGGCACGTATATAACGACGCTTTGGAGGGAAGGCTGACCGGTCATGAGGCGGCATCGACCCTGACGGAAGGTTACCGCGTTCCGCTCATCAACGTTGACGACGACGATTCGGCTATGAAGACCGCTGTCGCTGAAGCCAGGCGCCGCTGGCCGGAGTTTGTCGAGGCATTTGACTGTCGCGATGAAGAGCAGGTGTTCATCGTCAAGGCCCCGTTCGCAGACGGAGAAAATACCGAATTCATGTGGCTGAAGGTTACCGAGATTCAGGACGAGGTGATTCATGGCGAACTGTCCAACGCCCCGATGGACCTTGAGACGCTCAAAATGGGTGACAGCGTCCAGGTCCGCCTGGAAGACCTCAACGACTGGTCCTATGGCCGAGGAGGGCCTGAGGTGGGCGGCTTCACGCTCAAGGTGCTGGAAGATGCGCAGAAGCGCCAAGCCCAGTAGCGACGCATCCGGCGTCTAACGGAGTGCGAAGAATCGGATGGCGTTGGCGGTGGTTTGTTCGGCCAGAGTTTCCGGAGTCGTCCTTCGGACGGCTGCTAAACATTCTGCGACGTGGACGACGTTTGACGGTTCGTTTATCTGCATCTTTCGGACCGGTTCGGGCGACAGGTAGGGCGCGTCGGTCTCGATGATAATGCGGTCGTCGGGTACGAGGACGGCTCCGGCGCGGATGGCGTCGGCGTTCTTGAATGTGGCGATTCCGCTGTAACTGACGTAAGCGCCGATGTCGAGCACCCGGCCGGCCTCGTCCGGGCCTCCGGTGAAACTGTGAAAAAGTATCTTCTCGCCGCCGGCGCCCACATCATTAATGACCGCCAACGTATCCTCGAACGCCTCCCGCGTGTGGACGGCGACGGGTTTTTCGAGGCGACAGGCCAGGGCGAGTTGCTCGGCGAATACACGCCGTTGAACGTCGCGCGGTGAAAAATCATAGTGATAATCCAGCCCAATCTCGCCGATGGCGACGTTTTTCGGATTTCCAGCCAATTCTTCCAGTCGTTCGAGATAATCTTCGCCGGCGTCTTTGGCGTCGTGCGGATGGATGCCGGCGGTGCACCAGACCTGATCGTATCGCCCGGCAATCTCGGCGGCAGCGGCGCTGTCGGGGATGCTCGCAGTCGCGCAAATAAGCGCGACGACCCCAGCCTCGCCAGCCCGGGCCAGAACATCCTCTACCGGACCAAGACGCTCGTCGGTCAAATGGCAGTGTGTATCAATGAATTTCATCGAGATGATGGTATTGAGAAACCCCTTACCGTGCGATGAAAAATTATTTTTCAGAATCTGTAAATCTTTTTCGACGCGAGAGCGTCTATTATGATGGGTGCGGTGTATTTATGCGCCCGTAACTAATGAAAGGAGCAGGAAAATGAAAGCAAGGTATTGGATTGTAGCGGGATTTCTGGTGGCTGGGGCGATTCAGGTAATGGCGACGCCGGGCGGGCCTGTGATAGTTACCCAAGACGGCGATGTCCTGACCGCCAAGGGACAACTGAAGGGGCCGGGGCGCCGACCTCCGCATGGCCCCAAGGACATAGCGATGAACAGGCCCAATCCGGCCAAAGAAATCGCCGCCGTGGCAAAGAGCGGCAATGCCTTCGCGACGGACCTGTACGCCAAACTCGCCGGTAAGGAAAAGGGTAACCTGTTTTTCTCACCGGCCAGTATCCACACCGCACTGGCGATGACATACGCCGGTGCTCGCGGCAATACCGAAAAGCAGATGTTCACGACACTTAAGTTTCCGATTGACAAGAGGTGGGGTAGTGCTCCTGTCAAAGGGGAAGGAATGAATATGAGGACAACCGGCAGGGCGGTCCGGACTTTAGTGCCTTGGCCGCAGGATCGCCTGCATCCTGCCTACGGCTTGCTGATAAAGAAACTGAACGCGCCGCGAAAGGTCCGCGGCAAGCCCGCCTACGAACTGGTCGTCGCAAACGCGCTGTGGGGGCAGAAGGGGTATCCGTTCAAAGAGGTATTCACGAAAACAGTCAAGGCCAACTACGACGCCGGGCTTGAAGAAGTCGATTACGTCAAAGCCACCGAGGCATCACGCAAGAAAATCAATGCCTGGGTGGAGAAAAAGACAAAGCAGAAGATTAAGAATCTCATTCCGCGAGGGGTCGTCAATCCGGCTACACGCCTGGTGCTGACCAACGCCATCTACTTCAAGAGCAACTGGGACGAGAAGTTCGAGAAGGGCGCCACCAGGGAAGGTAAATTCCGCTTCCCGGCTAGGGCGGGTGAGATGGCGATGGCGGTCCGTGTTCCCTTCATGCACCAGCAGAAGCGGCACGGATACATGGAAACGGATACCTTCCAGGCGGTCGATCTTATGTACAGGTATGGCGACCTGTCGATGACTATCTTCCTGCCGAGGAAGTTTGCCGACCTGGCGGCGTTCGAGAAGACGCTGACAGCCAGGAACCTCACCAAGTGGCTGGGGCAGTTCAAGCGTGAGACGGTTCAGTTGTCGCTGCCGAAGTTCAAGTTCACCAGCCAGTTCGGCTTGGCCAAGACGCTTAAGACAATGGGTATGACCGACGCTTTTTCGCCCAAAACGGCCGATTTTTCCGGTATGACGACGGCGGATAAACTCTTCATCTCGGCTGTGATTCACAAGGCATTCGTCGCGGTCGATGAGGAAGGAACCGAAGCGGCAGCGGCTACGGCGGTGGACATAGCGATGACTGCCATGCCTCCTCGTCCGAAACAGCCGAAGGTCTTCAAGGCCGACCATCCGTTCGTATTTATGATCCGCCACCGCGCAACCGGAAGCATACTGTTCATGGGAAGGGTGATGAATCCGAAATAGCAAACAGCAGTCAGCAATCGGGTGGCACCTTCAACCGGAGCGAAGCGGAGGTTGTGGGTGCTGGATGGGCAAGGGCACAAAGCACCCACAAGCTCCGCTTCACTTCGTTTCGCTCCGCTTGAAGGTGCCACCCGGCGCTCAAAACGCATCGGGGATATGTTTGATTTGCGGTTTTTCGCCTTCGCGGATTACGATTGAGACGATGTCGAAGCGGGCTGCGTAGTTGTCGGTGTTATGGTGGGCGAGGTAATAGTTGGCTGGGCGTGTCAGTTGCCGGCGTTTATGGGCATCGACTGCCGATTCCGGCTCGACGTATCGGTCGGATGAGCGGGTCTTTACCTCTACGAATACGATTGTTTCAGCCCCGCTGCTGCGACGGGTTGAACGGTCCAGTGCGATGATGTCGATTTCGCCGGGCGGGCAGCGATAGTTACGCGCGAGAATCTTCAGACCATTCCGGCGCAAAAATCGTCCAGCCAGTTTTTCCCCCTTATGTCCCAGCGATTTGTCGGGCATGATAATCGTTTGAAAGATTATTCTTCTTCGGGTTTTTCTTCACTTACGGTTTCGTTTTCGGTTTGTGATTCGTCGATTTCCTGAGGCTCGTCAGTTTCTGCGACGATTTCGGGCGTTTCTTCTGCGACCTTACGGGCGGCTTTGGCGGTTTGCGTTATATCGCGGAGTCGGGTCGCCTTTCCGACGCGTTTTCGCAGGTAATACAGTTTTGCCCGGCGGGTTTGTCCTGAGCGGATGACCTCGACGCCGGCCAGTGACGGGCTATGCAGCAGAAATACTCGTTCGACGCCTTCATTGTTGACGATTCGCCGGACGGTGAAGGTTTCGGCTACGCCGCCGCCTTTCCGGGCGATTACCACGCCGCGAAAGACCTGGATGCGTTCCTTTTCACCTTCGGTGATTCGGACAGAGACGTTGACCGTATCGCCGACGCGAAACTCCGGCGGATTATCCTTCACAGAACCGGCTACCGCTTTATTCAATAATTCCTGACTCACTGTAATTCTCCAATTTAGTAACTGGTAACTCGTAATTAGTAATTCGTAACAGAGCGACGTTTTTTTACCAATTACGAATTACCAATTACTGTCATTTTTTATCCGTGCTATATTTTTCCCACAAATCCGGTCGGCGTTGCTTTGTTCTTTCGGCGGACTGCTTGGCCCGCCATTCGTAGATCTTCGCATGATTGCCGTTCAGCAGCACTTCCGGAACGCCCATACCGCGAAACTCCCGAGGACGGGTGTATTGCGGATACTCCAGCAATCCGGCGCTGAAGGATTCTTCGGTTATACTTTCCGGCTCGCCTAATGCTCCGGGCAGCAGGCGGACTATCGAATCGACGAGGGCCATTGCCGGTATCTCCCCGCCTGACAGGACGAAATCGCCCAGGCTGATTTCCACGTCGGCAAGGGCTTCTCTTATCCGCTCGTCGAAACCCTCGTAACGCCCAGCCAGGAGGATCAACCGTTCCTGCCGGGCCAGTTCCGTGGCTGTTTCCTGGTCGAGTCGCCGTCCTTGCGGCGTCAGTAGCACCACGATTCCGGGCGGTTCGGCTTCGGCCTGGACGGCTTCGACGGCCTGGAATACAGGCCCGCACATCATTACCATTCCAGGCCCGCCGCCGTAAGGGGCGTCATCGACTTTTCGATAACTGTCGTCGGCGAAGTCCCTGATATTGGTCAGTTTGACCTCGGCGATTCCCGCCGATATTGCCCTTCCGACGACGCCGGAACCGAACGCCGTTTCGAACATTTCAGGAAACAGCGTCAGAATATCAATTCGCATCGTCATAGGCATATAAGTTTAGCCATCGCCGGATTTCGGTGAGTCTGGTCGAACCGTACGGCGATGGTTTTTAGACGCCTACTTCTTCACGACGATACCGTTTTTTGTCAGCAGGTTACGTACCGTATCGCTGGGCTGAGCGCCTTTGTCCAGCCAATACTCGATTCGCTCACGTTTGAGCGAGATCTGCTGGTCTGCCGTCTTGGCCAGTGGGTCGTACCAGCCAAGTTCTTCCAGTACGCGACCGTCTCTGGGTCTGCGTGAATCAACCGCATTAATCCGAAAAAATGGAAGATGCCGCCTGCCGAACCTTTTTAATCGTAATCTTACCGCCAAAGTGCTTCTCCATATATTGTCGCCACACACCTGAAGCCTGACTTTACAGACTCCACCCGCAACGCGCGAAGGAGGAATTATATCAGCGAATCGTTCGACATCAAGGACTTTTTTCCCACAATCCGCCCCATTTTTGTCTTTTACACTTGCCAAGAGCGGGCGGAACCGTTTTTATAGAGAGCGTGAAGCATAGCCTCCGCAAAACTATCCGCGAAAAACTCTCTGTGATGGACCCAACCGTCGCTCACGCCAAAAGCATGTCTGTATGCAAACGGCTTATGGATATGCCGGAGTTTGAAAAGTCCACAATCGTGATGATTTATCTTCCTATTCCCGAAGAGGTGGACGTTTCGCCGGTGGCTTTGCGAGGTTGGCAGGAGCAGAAGGTTATCTGCGCGCCGAAAATTTCATGGGACCATCGCCACATGCTACCGATTGAGATTCACTCGCTCGAAAGCGGTCTGGTCTCGACAATCAACGGCCTGCGCGAGCCGGACGACGGTGAACCGACTGGTATGGAGTCGCTTGACATGGTGCTGGTTCCAGCGCTGGTATTCGACCGTAAGGGCAACCGCATTGGCCGAGGGGCTGGGTTTTACGACCGTTTCCTTGCGGCTCCGGAATTCGGCGGCGTCTCCGTCGGGATCGCCTTCAGCGAACAGATTGTCGATGAAGTTCCGGTGCATGAACACGATGTACCGGTGGATATACTGGTAACGGATGAAGAAATTGTGCGATTCTGAAAAAATGATTACAGAAGAAGAAAAAGAGGAATAGCAGGATTACGGGGATTACAGGATTATAGGGATTTTAATTTTTGCTGAAAAAAGAAGAAGAAGAAGAAAAAAAGATAGCGGGATTATGGGGATTACAGGATTGCGGGGATTTACTTTTTTTTGTCCTCTAATCCTGAAATCCCTATAATCCCGCTATAACAAGCCTCCGCATCGGTCGGGTTTATATTATTCGAACAGGAGAATCTCGTGAGAAGATCGCGCCACCCATTCGTAAAATTGATAGTTGTCGGTGTTGTAATCGCGTTGGTCGTCGTTGTGGCCAGGAAGCATTATTGGCCTGCGCCCCAACCAGCGGATACTCGTCCCGCCGATAAGCCGGCGAACGGGGAACCCGCTACCAGAGGCACGCTTATTCCTCCCCCGATTGGGACGATGCCGGTCGATGTGAAAACCACTCCGGCAGATCGCGCCAAGGCGCTGTCGCTTTTGGAGCAGGGGGTGGGATTTCTCAAACAGAGAAAACTCCTGGATGCCCGCGCCGCATTGGCCGATGCGATGAACACCTCTGCCCTGCCGGCAGAGCAAGCGGAAGCGGTGCGGACAAAACTGGCTGAACTGGCTAATAAGATGATATTCTCCCGCGAGGTCGTCAAGGGCGACCCATGCGCGTTCTGGTACAGGTTCCAGAGCGGCGATGTTCTAGTGAAGGTCGCACCAAAGTTGAAACTGCACGTCCCTGCCCAATTAATCCAGGAAATCAACGGTATAGCCGACGCCCGCACCATCCAGGTGGGGCAGGTCCTTAAAATGATTCGTGGCCCATTCCACGCCGTGGTCTCAAAGAGCCGGTTCATTATGGATATTTTTCTGGAAGAGCCTCAAACGCACAGGATGATCTTCGTCAAGCGATTTGGCGTCGGTGTCGGCAAGGACGGCTCAACGCCGACCGGGCGATGGCGGGTGGTGCGTGGCGGGAAGATAACCAACGCTCCGTGGACCCCGCCGGCATCAAGCAATCTGGAGAGAAAACCGATAGAATGGGGTCAGCCGGGATATCCCTTCGGACCGAAAGGGTACTGGATCAGCCTGGAAGGTACGGGCAAGACGCCCTACACCCGCGAAGACGGTTACGGTATCCACGGGACCAACGATCCGTCCAGTATAGGAAAGGCCTCGTCGCTTGGATGTATCAGGCTTGGCGATAATGACATCGAGATGCTCTTCGCCATGCTCTACGATAAGGGAAAGTGGAGCACAGTAACGATCCTGCCGTAAGCAG
>JAUVIQ010000202.1 GCA_030592655.1 Planctomycetales bacterium
AATCAAGTATCAATTGTTCGAGTCAGCCGACGAGTCGGTTCCGGCCAGGGGCTTTCTGGAGCGGATCGGGACGTCCGAAGCGGTGCTCCATCACACTGCCGGCGGGCAGCAGCATGACAGCCAGGTCGAAGCGCCGGATCACTCGGCTGGGCTGGGGCTGATCCTCAAAGCGATAACGGACGCTCGTATCGGCGTTCTGGCGGGCCTGGACGAGATCGAATGTGTCGGGCATCGCGTCGTTCACGGCGGCGAGCAGATACACCACAGCACCCTTATCGACGAGGCGATTATCGCAATAGTGCGGGAAAATGCCGAGTTAGCGCCGCTGCACAACCCGCCGAATCTCGCCGGAATTACCGCTGCGATGTCGGCCTTGCCGAAGATACCCCACGTCGCGGTTTTCGATACCGCCTTCCTTTCCGACCTGCCGGCCCACGCCTTCAGATACGCCTTGCCTAAGGAGTGGTACGGCAAATATCACGTTCGACGCTACGGCTTCCACGGTACAAGCCATCGATACGTAACGCTGCGGGCGGCTGAACTGCTCGGAACCGACGCCGGGAAGGTCAATCTCATCACCGTTCACCTCGGCAACGGATGCTCCATGACAGCCGTCGCCGGCGGAAGGGCCGTCGATCATTCAATGGGCATGACGCCGCTGGAAGGCCTGGTTATGGGCACGCGATGCGGGGACATTGACCCGGCGGTGGTATTTTACCTGGCCCGGCGGGCGGGGCTGTCGCTGGAAGAATTGGACCGTATCCTGAACAAGGAGTCAGGCCTGCTGGGCGTATCGGGCGTAAGCAATGACATGCGCGATTGCTTGGCCGCTGCCGACGACGGAAACGCCGACGCCGCGTTAGCGGTGGAAATTTTCGTCTATCGCATCGTCAAGTACATCGGTGCCTATTTCACCATCCTGCCGGGCTGCGACGCCGTAGTCCTGACCGGCGGCATCGGCGAGAACTCCCTGCCCGTCCGCCGACGGATATGCCAGGGCCTGCAACGGCTTGGGGCGGTAGCCGACGAAGAACGGAACAATTCAATTGTCGGCGGCAAAACCGGCCCGATAACAACCGACGATTCATCCCTGCCGGTATGGGTCATCCCCACCAACGAGGAATTGATGATAGCGCGCGACACACAGGCCGTGGTGGAAAAATAGGTTAGCATGGGGTTGTTGAAAAAGTCGTAGCACGGGAATGCCCCGAAAAAATAGTATTGTGTCCCTGGAATTACCCCTATTTCCCCGGCTGTGTGGCCGGGGTCGGCACAAGATCCTTCGGAACGTCGAATACGCACATACCACCTTCATAGTTGACACAATAAAGCGTGGCGCCATCCAGGCAGAGCCCCCTCCATCTATTATACCTTTTGGTCTGAGGTGACGGCGTGTGGCTGAGAACCTTGATGTCGGAAGGGTCCGTCACGTCATAGACCACGATACCCATTTGGTCTAGCCAGGCGTAAGCCCGGTTGCCACGAACGATGAGTCTCGCATCGTATTGGGCTCGGGCGGGGGCTTTGCCGAGTGTCTTGCCTGTTCGGAGATTCCGAACAATCAGCAGACCGTGATCAAGGCAGTAGAATCGCCCGTTCGAGCCTTTGGCGGTTCCGTTCGGCCGGACTCGCTGTCCTTTTGCTATCGGGAAACTCCGCTTTGTGGAAATCCTGTTACCGGACCAGTCCGCCGTAGTGAAAAATCCATCCTCGCCGGTGAAGGAGAAATCCCGAAGCTCCTTAAAGCTGCGGGTATCGAGCAGTCGAGGCGCACCACCGCCGGATATGTCGTATAGTACGACTCTCTTATAATTGCCCAGGATAAGCCTGTCGCCATCAGCCAGGAAATGTCCACCCCAACGGATCTCCATGTGGGATGAGATGCGCTTAATATTGCCCTGCCGGTCGTATCGGTACACGTGAAACCCCCCCCGCGTGCGTTGAAAGGAACATCCTGCCTTTCCGCACGAGCAGTTGTCCAACTCCCTGGCACTCACCTCGGAGGTCATAGTGTCCGATGATTTCCGGAGCACGGCGATTGGAGATGTCGAATACCTCCAGTGCGCAGCGTGTGCCGACAAAGGCCAGCTCACCGTCGATGGCGACGTGCTCAGCTGTCCAGGCAATAGTCGCGCGTGCGACGATCCTTAACGGGTTGTACGGCCTTGACAGCGTCGATTTCTTCGGCAGGTTTTTCCCCTCCTTGGCCAGCCATTGCCCCCACGCTGCTTTGTCGTCGAAGTGTCTCCCAGCCAGATTCCGTAGCACCCAGGGCACATTCAGGGCTTCGTTAGGAACGATGGCCTTGATGTTATTGTCATAGAGTTTCAACAGCCCAGGTATCGCCCGCGTGTCTCCTAGATATACCAGAGAAAGAAATGTCCGGGCTTTCAAATCGTCCAGCACATCGCCAGACTGGTTATGTTTCAAAGCCGTCAGAAGTATTTGATATCGGTCCTTGTCCTTATTTTCATCCCACCATTTGCTCCATGCCCTGATTGCCTTTTGCCGCCGCGCGGCGGTTTCTTTGTCATCGCCATCGCGACCGGCACTGTAACCAAAATCACGGCAAGTCAGCATAGTCAGCGATTTGTGAGCCGTGCTGCGTACATAACGCGTTCTGTGGGACAAGGCCTCAATCAACAGAGGGACAGACTGCTTCAATGGGAATTCCCTCAGCCAGCGACCGGCATAGAAACCGGCATACTTTCCCTTGCCCTCACGAAGTAACCGTGTCCAGATTCGGATTGCCCGCTCATCGCGATTCGCCGAGAGCGCTATTGCCACATGCTCGGCGATTTGCTCGTCCCTCGAGTTCGCCATCGCCGCCAGGGCGTCTATTGCGTCCTTTCCGCCGAGAATTCCCAGGGCCTTAATCGCCCGACGCCGTACATCATCAGAAGGGTCCTTCAACAAGGCCGCTATTGCCTTTGTAACCCGGCGGTTTCCCGACCGTCCCAGCAAGGTTACCGCCACATAACGGGCTACGGCACTGTCGGACTTCAATTGCTCCAGCAGGACTGGAATTGCAGAATCACCAAGGATGCCGAAGGTAGATATGAAATGCGCGGGATACCGAAGTTCCATGCCGCCCTCTATGACGTTTTCGGTCTGGCCGCCGCGTCTGTATTTGGGAAACTGTTTAGCGAGTTCGGCTGCAAGGATGGCGTATCCGGCCTTCACCCGCGAGGGTAGAACGACCGACAAGGCCACCTTGCGAACCTCCCCATCTTCGTGGATAAGGCAGGCAGCTACAGCCGCCTTGAAATCCACTCGCATGATCCCCACCCCCGCTCGCAATGCCCTGATGCGCTCCGACGGATCGGATGCCTGCAAAGACCTGACCAGTTCATCAATCTCACTGGAAGGTCGAAGACTTCTGAATGCCCCGGTATTACTTGGCTGTGTCGCGGCTCGAAGAGCAGCGGTCGTGCCCGGCTGGTCAGAAGACGCTTCTGCCCGACACACACACCAAACACCGGCGGACACAATCATAATAGCCAGTTTTAACGGAAACCGGTTCATCTAAGGTCCCTTATGCACACAGGGAATTCGGGGGTTAAGGGGACAGACGTATTAACTCTCGCTATTTTGCTGTAGGTGTTCATTTTTTCTGAACAGGCATTGGCTTTTATATGTCCGTTTTTCCACCAATCCAGCAAAGACGATCTTATTGCTATCAAACACACCAGGAAAAGTCAACGAGTTAATACGCCTGTCCCCTTAACTCCTTCTTTTCGAATTGCGTAAGGCGGATGTCGTTACCTGGTAAGTGGGCAACCAATTCAAGTTTTCCGCCCAATGCCTCGACGATCCGTCGGAGCGTGCTGATCTGCATGTCGTTGCGGGACTCCAGTTTCGACAGGCTTGGCTGCTTGATTTCCAGGGATTCAGCCAACTCGTCCTGTGTCAGGCCGGCTTGCTTGCGAATCTCCGCGAGGAGCATCTCGGCCATCATTTCCTTTGCACGTGCCTTGGCGCGTGCAAGCCGCTGCGGCTTCATCTTCGCTTCAAGTTTTCTGAAGTTACGTGCCATCAGATTAAACCCTCATCTTCGGCCAGCGTGTTCCACCACCGGCCAAACTCATCCGTGAATTCTACTTCCCACATATCAATAATATAGCCTATCGGCTATATTTGTCAAGTACTTAAAGCAGTTAAATGGAACAACCCCAGCGTTCCGGTTTTTACCGTGTTAAGTTTTTACGGCTTGACTATTGCAGGCAGCTCATTCGGATAGTATCATCGGCCCCTCGTAAGGGGTGGGATGTCCCTCGGTACCGGCGGGATGATAATGAGGAACAGTTGATGAAAGTAGTTGTCTGGTTGCTGACGGGGCTGATACTGGTTGGGATGGTATATGCCTTCTCCACCTGCCGGAGCGAGGATTCCGGAGGACGGACCGTGCTGGTGCTGTTCGATTCGAACGACCCGGACTACAACAGGATGAACCGCGAGCGGATAGCCATTTTCGAGGCGGAAAATCCCGACATCAAGGTGAAATTGGTTACCGGCGACCCCGGAAAATACCTGACAATGGTTACCGGAAATGTCGCGCCCGACGTTGCCTATGCAGCCTATCAATCCCTGGCTTATTACGCCAAACGCAAGGCTATACGGTCGCTTGAAACATTCGTCGAAGAGGACAAGGAATTCAACCTGGAGGATTTTTTCCCCGCTGCGGTTAAGAGCATGCGGTATCGAGGCGAGCTTTACGGCCTGCCGGACAGCGGCTCGCCCGTGGCGTTGATCTACAACAAGGCGATGTTCGACAGCTACAACGCCGAGGTTCCTCCCGACCAGCGTCTGACGTATCCCAGCGGCGACTGGACGTGGGAGGATTTTCGTCACGCCGCCAGGGAGTTGACCCGCGATACCGACGGCGACGGACGAACCGACGAATACGGCTGTTCCATAGGTCTCAGTTATAACCGCTTCCCAATCTACGTCTGGCAGAACGGTGGAGAAGTCATCAACGCCGACAAGACGCGCTGCCTGATGGACTCCAAAGCGGCGATTGAGGCGATTCGCTGGATTTATGAGATACTGTGGGTGGACAAGTCTTCCCCGAGGTCCGGCACGCAGATCGAGGGCGCCAGCGAGCAGAACACCGGCGATTACTTCAAGGAAGAGCGTCTGGCAATGCTGATGAGCACCCGATGGGCCTATCTGAGTTTCTGGGGTAAGACGGATTTCGAGTGGGACGTCGCCCCGCTTCCCCGTGGCCCGGTCAGGAATACGACCATATTCATCGGTGGTGGGTGGCTGAT
>JAUVIQ010000168.1 GCA_030592655.1 Planctomycetales bacterium
GAGGTATTCCCCGTAGCCCGCATCGGGCTTTGCTCCGGTCACTTGGCCTCAGCGAGTTGAACGTTCGCAGGCCTTTCATCGGAATCTGCAACTCCTACACCGACGTTGTCCCCGGACCTGTACACCTCGACGCGGTCGGCGAACTCGTCAAGGATACAATCGCCCAGGCCGGCGCTACACCGTTCGTCTTCAACACCATCAGTATCTGCGACGGTATCGCAATGGGACATACCGGGATGAAATACTCCCTTCCCAGTCGGGAACTTATCGCCGATTCGCTCGAAAGCATGTGCCGGGCACACTGCTTCGACGCTCTTATATGCATCCCGAACTGCGACAAATCCGTTCCGGGGATGTTCCTCGGCGCGCTGCGAGTAAATATCCCGACGCTCTTTATTTCCGGCGGACCTATGGAGGCGGGACGCTACGATGGCAGGGACGTGGACCTTGTTGACCAGTTCCAGGCCGTCGCCGCTCACCGGCTCGGAACGATGTCAACCTGGCGTGTAAGACAACTGGAACACCAAACCTGCCCGACGTGCGGTTCGTGCAGCGGGCTGTTCACCGCAAACAGTATGAACTGCCTCGCCGAAGCAATCGGAATGGCGCTTCCGGGTAACGCAACGACGCTGGCGACCTCGCCGGCGAGGATCGCGCTTTACACCGCTGCCGCGAAAAGAATCGTGCAAATGGCAAATGTCTGGACCCGTGGCGGATGCAAAGAAAACTGGCGAATGCTCCCGCGAGAGATAATGACGAAACAGGCGTTCTACAACGCCATGACGCTTGAAATGGCGATGGGCGGTTCGACGAACATCGTCCTGCACATGCTGGCAATGGCCAACGAAGCGGGTGTGGATTTCACGCTCGACGACATTGCCCGAATATCCAAACGCACGCCCAACATCTGCCGGATCGCGCCGTCGGCTACGCCGGAAGGAAAAACCTATCACATGCAGGACCTCCACCGCGCCGGCGGAGTGCATACGGTCCTCGGACAACTCGCTGCCGACAAACCCGGACTGCTCGACCTGGACTGCCTGACCGTTACCAGCAGAAAACTGGAACGGAATATCAGCATGTGGTCGATGCGGAGTAAAAGGTTCTGCGACGACGGAAAGAAACTCATCAGCGAAGGGTGGAAGGCCACCGGAAGGGGCGTCTGGGCGGTCAAGTCCATGATCGCCGGTGACGACATAAGAGAGTTGCCCGTTATAAATGAAGGTCCGTTCGATCCGTACGACGTTATTCGCCCGGTCGAGCGGGCATTTACGAAAACCGGCGGGCTTGTCGTGCTCTATGGAAACATCGCCCGCAAGGGCAGCGTCGTCAAACTCGCCGGCGTCGATCCGAAGATGTACCGCCATAGCGGCCCTGCCAGGATATACGAGAACCAGGAAGACGCCTGCGAAGGGATTCTCGCCGGCAAGGTCAAACCCGGCGAGGTGATCGTTATCCGCAACGAGGGTCCTCGCGGCGGGCCTGGGATGCAGGAAATGCTCGCCCCGACGAGTTATATCAAGGGGATGGGGCTTGGCGACAAATGCGCCCTGATTACCGACGGGCGTTTCAGCGGCGGAACTGCCGGAGCCTGCATCGGCCACGTCAGCCCCGAAGCCGCTTCCGGCGGCGAGATCGGACTACTGAAAAAAGGCGATATTATCGAAATCGACATCCCCGGCGGGAAAATCAACGCCAAAGTAACCAAGGCCGAGTTCGACCAACGCCGAAAACGCTACCGCCGGCGAAAACCGAAAATCACCTACGGAACCCTGGGCCGATATGCCGTACACGCAACCAGCGCCGACACCGGCGCAATCCTCGATTGGCCAGGAAAAAATAAATAGGCCACAGAGACACAGAGAGCGCAGAGAAAATGTAGTCTGTGTTTAGCCGTCGCCGGTACGGCGACGATGGATATCGGACAAACGACTTCAGGGGGATGTTATACGCCGACGATATAAGAGCAAGAAATGCCGATACCTATACCGCCATTGGTAATTTTTGTTGTCGCTGTCGGGCTGCTGGTGCTGATTTTTGCCTACAGGATCACGCGGGGCATAATGTTTTTCCGCAAATCGAATCGGTACACTCATCGACGGGGCAGGCTCATCGCGTGGGCGTACAGCCACGGGATGAGTTTCACCCCATCCAAGAACCAAGGGTTCGACGACCTTTTCAGCAACTTCAAGTGCCTCCGACGAGGGCAAAACCGATGTTCATACAACAGGATGGAGGGCGAATGGGACGGCCTGCCGATAAAGGCATTCGATTATCACTATTCCATCGGGGTGGATGAACATCGTATCGATTACGACTTTTCTGCCGTCATTATCACCACCCGAGTCCCGCTCAAACCGCTCTACATCGGCCGCGAGGGTTTCCTTGATAAGTTGACCGAATCGGTCGGGTTTGACGATATTGATTTCGAGTCGGCAGAGTTCAGCCGGAAATTCCGCGTCAAGAGTCCCGACAAGCGTTGGGCCTACGACGTAATCCACGCCCGGACGATAGAGCACCTGCTGGCCGGCCCGGAGGTTAATATCCAGTTGGATTTCATGCACATTATCGCGTGGAGCGACGATTGGTTCAGCCCGGCCGACTTCGACGCCGCCATCGAGTTAATCAGCGGCATACTAAACCGCCTGCCGGAATACGTCGTCAAGCGACAAAGAGGAGATTGAGTGGTGAGCGAGTTTATTTTCTGGCGGGAGTAGGATAGAGTCGGAAGAGTTGGTGACTTTCAGGCCCGTAGGTCGGAGCGAAGCGAGCCCTGGGAAAACTATTTGGCATTTGACGCTTTACCGCCGTACTTTGCAAGTAGTTGGATCATCGCACTGTTGTTATTATTTTTCGCCCAGTGCATTGGCGTTACTCCATAGGTGCTTCTGGCATTGACCTTCGCCCCCTTCTGAAGAAGAAACTCAGCCACTTCAACGTGATTCCGAAAGACAGCATCGTGCAACGGCGTCCATTGCTGTTGCCCGCATCTTGCATTTACGCTCGCTCCTTTGGACACCAACAACTGAGCGATATCAAGAAAGCCCTTTTGAGCAACATGATGCAGCGGCAAATCGGGGTCATCGTAGGCATCCGGTTCGTTTACAGGGGTCCCTTCAGCGATGAATCTCTCAACCGCCTTTGTGTCCCAGTTCTCAATTGCATCAAACAGCGTATCGGACGGATGGTGCTTGGCGCCACGGCGGCGAAGCATATCCGCCACCGCCTTGTGTTTACTGCGTTTTGCAGTCTCGAGTGGCGTCATCAGGCCTTCGCGCGATTCGAGGGAGCTTCCGTTGTCGATTAACAATCTGGCGACCTGCTCGTGCCCGTTTTGTGCCGCGAATGCCAGGGGCGTGAACCCGTCCTTGTCGCCGGCGTTGACGTTCGCCCCTTTACTCAGAAGCAATCGGGCAACCGAAACCCGACCCATCGCCGCCGCCAGATGCAATGCCGTAAATCCGTCGCTGTTTTTTTCACTGATCGGTACTCCCTTGGCAAGGAACCGACCGACCGCTTCAGCGTCTCCGCGTTCAGCCGCTTCGTGGATCGTTTTCGGGGGAGGGCTGGATTTGGTAGCGGCTGGCTGAGACCCCTGGTTTGACTTTTCGCTGGATTTATCCTTACACCCGCTCGCTGCAACGCAGCCCAAAATCAATAATACCCCCAAGATAAACGTGGCTGTCTTCATATCTATGCTTTCCGCCAGATTGTTCCGCCGGGGGTGTCTTCGATGGCGATTCCCATTTCGGAGAGTTGATTTCGGATTTCGTCTGCGCGGGCGAAGTCTTTGGATTCGCGGGCGGCGTTGCGCTGCTCAATGAGATTATCAATTTCGGAAGAATCCACGTCGTCGGTTTCAACCGCTTGCGATTTCGCCATGAACAACCCCAGGATTCGACCGGTATTGACCAACGTTACACCCGCTCCGGCGGCGAGGGCTTTGGTTGTCTCGTTGTCCTGGGTTTCGATTTTGGTCTGCTCGATGTATCGGTTAATCGCACCGGCCATTTCGTGCAGCGACGCTATCGCCCCGGCGGTGTTGAAATCGTCGTCCATCACCTCGTGAAACCGCAGCCGATGTTGCAGAACTTCATCGACAAAGGCTGCGTCGTTGTCGCCGTCGGCTTGCTCGGCGAGTTTTTCAATCGGTTTGCCGCCGCCATAGACGTCTGTTCCCGTTGCGCGTTCGATGCGGTCGAAGAGGCGGTAGAACGTCTCCAGACTCTTGGCCGTTGCGGATAATTGCTCGTCTGAGAATTCCAGAGGGCGGCGGTAGTGCGTCGAGAGTACGAACGCCCGGATCGTTTCCGGCGAAAAATCCGCCAGCAGGTCGGAAATTGTGCGGATGTTTCCGATGCTCTTGGACATTTTTTCCGAGCCGCCAGCCGCCTTGGTCTTCACACGCGTCAAACCGTTGTGAAGCCAGTATTTGGCGAATGTTTTTCCGGTGGCGGATTCGGATTGTGCGATTTCGTTTTCGTGGTGCGGGAAGATAAGGTCCATCCCGCCGCCGTGAATGTCGAACGTCTCGCCGAGCAGGTCCATGCTCATTGCAGAGCATTCGATGTGCCAGCCGGGCCGGCCTCGACCCCAGGGCGAATCCCATCCCGGTTCGCCTTCTTTGGCGGACTTCCAGATGACAAAATCGGCTGGGTGGCGTTTGTTTTCGCCGGCAAGGTCGCGCGAGCCGTGCATGGCGTCCTCGACCCGTCGGCCGGAAAGTTTCCCGTAATCGGCGGCGGCGGTGTAATCGAAATATACATCGCCGCCCACCACATAGGCCGCATCGTTATCTATCAGTCGCTGGACCAGTGCGATAATCTTGTCGATATTTTCCGTCGCTCGCGGGAAATGGTCCACACCGGTTACGCCGAGCGTTTCGAGGCATTTGAGGTAATCGGCCTCGACTTCGGCGGCAATTTCGGACATTTCCCGGCCCTGTTCGGCGGCTTCGGCGATAATCTTGTCGTCAACGTCGGTGATGTTGATTACCAGGCTGACCTTGTAGTCCTTGTAGGCGAGGTATCGCTTGATTGCGTCGAAGATAATGGGGCCTACGGCGTGTCCGATGTGCGAGGGTTTATAGACCGTAGGCCCGCAGAGGTAGATGCCGACCCGGCCCGGCTGGATCGGCTCGAACAGTTCCTTGGTCCTCGTCAGCGTGTTATAGACTCTTAAAGTCATTTGAATTTCCAACCTGTCCCTTTGGGATTTTCGATTTCCAATTGACAAAAAAGAAGAAAAAAAGGATAGCGGGATTTCGGGGATTACCGGATTACAGGGATTTTTTTCTTCGGTTTCTTTCAGCAAAATCAAAATCCCTGTAATCCGGTAATCCCTGTAATCCTGCTATTCCTCTTCTTCTTTCTTTTTCTTCTTCCTCTTTTTCAATCGGAAATCGGAAATTGGAAATTGTCATGCTTCGTCGAGCAGGACTACAGCGAAAGCGGCCAGTCCTTCGCCGGAACCGATGAGGCCCATTCCCTCGGCGGTCTTTGCCTTTACGGAAACGACCGAGATGTCCAGGCCCAGCAAATCGGCGATCCGCTCTCGCATGGGCATTTTATATTTGGTCAGTTTCGGCGCTTCAGCAACGATTGTTACGTCGCAGTTTGCCACTTCCATGCCCATCTGCGCGATTTCGCCGAGGACATCGACGAGCATCACTCCGCTGTCGGCGTTTTTATTCTTTTTGTCGGTATCGGGGAAGAACTCTCCGATGTCGCCCAGCCCTGCGGCTCCGAGCATCGCGTCGATTACGGCGTGCAGCGCGGCGTCGGCGTCGCTGTGCCCAGCCAGGCCTTGGTCGTGCTTGATGCGGACACCGCCCAGCATCAACGGCCTGCCTTCGACGAAACGATGCGAATCAAATCCAAATCCTATTCTGTTCATATCGGGAAAGGTAAAGCAAACGCCTCCAACGTGCAAGCCCCTGATAGTTTAGCCGTCGCCCGCCCAGGCGGATCTTCGACCGGTACGGCGACGTTTGATCTGCTTTTCCATCACATCGAGGTTTTTCAATTCCTCGTCGGTCAGTCTCAGGTCGCTGATGATTGGTCGGGCGTGGTGGATTCGACGGATTTCTTGTATCTGTTGTAGCACCTCATCGTTCTTACCTGCTTCCAGGAGCATATCAGCGTACTCAAAGCGGAACCACATATTCATCGGGTCCAGTTTGACGGCTTTGGAAGCCATTTCCAGCGCCTCGTTTTGCCGGGCGGGTATGCTGCGTAACGTACGCGCGAGAAGTCTGGCGTTTGAGAAGGTCTGCGACCGGGACCAGGCTTCTTCGGCGTAAGCAACTGCCTTTTCAGGTCTTTTGGCTGCTGCGTAGAGTTTGGCAAGGCTGGCCGGTGCGAAGGCGTCGAGCGGGTCGGATTCGACGGCGAGTTTCATATTCTCTATGGCTGATGCTCTGCGCCTGTGAGAAAGTGCTTCCTGTGCGGCGTGGATATGGCTTGTTCTGGCCTGCACGGGCTTCCACAGCCACACCCCCGCTGCGACAATCCCGACCACCGCCAAGACAGCAACGGGTATTCGCAGTTTGCCCGCTTGTGGGGTGGCACCTTCAACCGGAGCGGAGCGGAGGTTGTGGGTGCTGGATGGACAAGGACGACGAGCACCCACAAGCTTCGCTCCACTTCGTTCCGCTACGCTTGAAGGTGCCACCCGTCGAAGGGTGAAGGTAGCCCCTGCCAGTGCGCCGGCTGTAACCCAGAAAACCGTCGCCGTCGCGGGCATCCAGAGCGTGTAGGTAACGAGGTTGTGCAGGATGAATCCCGCCAGTCCGCAGGCGATGGTTATTCGAACGTACCGGCC
>JAUVIQ010000012.1 GCA_030592655.1 Planctomycetales bacterium
GCAGCTCCTTGCGGTACCAGCGCCACAGCGTGGATATTGCCGGGCGTTTGTCGTTGACCTTCGGCAGAACTTGCGTTGCCTCGGTCAGGCTCATGACGTCTTCGATTTCGATGTTGATGCCCATGCGATTTCGCTCCTTCTTCTCCCATAGGGATGCTTCTGCAAGCGATCATCGCAGGCCGTTGCGACCTTTGGGTGCGCATAAGGGGCGCTTAGCGGGCGCTTTGGGGGCGCATAAGGTCCGAATAAGGGGCGCAAGATTCGGATAAGGACCACAAGATGAGAGGTGCTCTCACCTCTGTGACAGTAGGCAAAGACGGCTTTTCACCTCTGGAAGGTCGCTTTTAGGGGAATTTGCCAAGAAATACAATCTTTCAATATTTATCTATATTTTTCATTTTTCTCTTGAAATACCACTTATTAGCCGATATTCTTTCATAATAAAGGAGTTTTCTTTCAATGGACTACTTATTAGAAATGTCCCGTATCATCGATGGTGCTGTCAAGGGCGACCGGGCCAAAGTCTTGGCTTACGTCGAGCAGCTGGCCCGCAAGCTTCGGGAAGTTGGAGAAACTGCGGCAGCTAACCGCTTGGTCAAAACATCCCAAGGCAACAAGGCCTCGGAAGTGTCTACGGCAGAGACTATGGCCTCACCAAGATTGCCTGTCGACAGCGAATCCAGGCTTGCGCTTGCCGACGAAGAATGGGTGTCTATCGGAGATGTGGTCATCATTCTTGATCGATCTTCACAGATGAAGGTGGAAGAGTTCATTAGGTACATCAAGGCTGCCGATCAACTCCTTGCCAGTCAGGTTGGTATAGCGCCTTCGATGCTAATCTACGGTCCCCCAGGAGTTGGTAAGACTGAGCTTGCGCGATACATCGCTGCAGAGTTGAAGCTGCCACTTGTTACTGGACGCTCAGATTCGCTCATCTCATCATTCCTTGGCAGTACCGCTAAGAATTTACGCACGCTATTCGAGCACGCCAAAAGCCGTCCATGCGTCTTATTCTTAGATGAACTCGACTCGGTGGCAAAGCTGCGCGACGACCAACACGAACTTGGGGAGCTGAAACGAGTCGTGGTCAGCCTTCTTCAGAACATCGACGCACTAAACAATCAGATCGTTTTGCTGGCCGCCACTAACCACCATCATCTGCTCGATCCAGCGGTGTGGCGTCGGTTCAGCTATAAACTCGAGATTGGGTTACCTGATATTGAAGCCAGAGAACACCTCTTCAAATTGTACCTGAACGGTTATAAGGCCAATGCCAAAGACATTAAGGATTTTGCACTGCTTTCTGAGCAGACCACTGGGGCAGATATACGGCAAATCTGCGAGAGCGCCATCAGGGCGGCGGTACTTGAGGGTCGGGATACGGTGATGCCACTTCGAGTGTTCCGCGAGATTATCGCATGCCGCCTTGGTAGCAAGGCAGATTTTACAAAGGACGACCCAAGGAATATAGAATCTGTGCGCAACCTTAACCCCAGAGTCCTCACCCTAAAGCGGCTTGCCGCTCTCTTTCAGTCATCCGAGCCAACCATTTCACGCCGGTTGAGTCCGGGGGAGAAACCAGATGGAAAACGAAAGAAGATTGCCAATCAAAGTCGTAATTCCGCAGGAAGCAGACCTAAGGCACGTTCCAGCCGGAGGCGGACCTCGTAAGTTCTTCGGGGAAGCAGATCGGGATGTGCGTGATCTTTTGCTCAGTCAAATTGCTGAAGTTCGCCACCAATTTCAGCCCGTGCTTACCCGATCACACGGTCTTCCAGCAGTCGCACGCGTTATTCTGAAGGAAAAGGCGTTTGCAAAGAGTCACAGACCCGAGGGGTTATTCTCCAAGAACACATGCCCGATCATCGGTGGAGAGACATTCGGGAATCTGTTGGTCAGTGTATCGGCCGGTGGGCTCAAGTATCTCGAGCAAAACATCGACCAGAATAAGAGCGATAACATCTCCGCCGACATCTCAACCATTGATCGAATTGAACCGTACACAGCCGGAGATGCCGCAGGACCACTTGGCATCGATGGGCTCAGTCGTACCATCGTGGAACGAAAGATCAGCATGCTCAAGTTCCGTCTCTTTCGACACAGGGACTCGCGAGCCGACGATCACATCCGAACAGCCTTTTTCAAACTTGCGCGATCCCTGAAATTGCCTAAACCCAAGCCATTACAGTACATGTCTGGCCTCCGCGTGTTTCGCATCTGTGGAGTAACACCCCAAGTCCTCCGTCAAATGGCAAGTTTCGTCGGCACTCAAAGCCTCAGCGTTTTTCCTCAGTTCGGCCTTTTTGCCCAGTACATTCCCCAAGGGAACGTGACTGCTGATAATTTCCCCCGGCCGGACCCTAATCGTCCCTATCCCGTCGTCGGGCTTATTGACTCAGGAACCGATCCAAACAATCCTTTTCTGCAGGCATGGGTACTGGACAGGGATGAAAGCGATGTCCCCCGTGCGGATCAAGATAACAACCACGGAAGCTTTGTTGCTGGACTAATCATTAATGGCCGGAGGCTCAACCACAATGATCCGAGATTCCCAAACTGCCAAGCCAAAATCGTCGATGTAGTTGCCATGCCGAAGGCGGATACGTCCGTTGACGAGGCCGATCTTCTCGCTACGATCCGAAGGGCAGTCCAGAAATATCCGGACATCAAGGTCTGGAACCTTTCTGTCAGCCGAACGGACATGGTCTGTTGCGACAATGGTTTCTCCGACTTAGGTATGGAGTTAGATGCCATTCAGCGACGGCATGGCGTAATGTTTGTCACCTGCGCCGGGAACTACGCTGAACATCCCTTACGTGGATGGCCACCTGAGGACCTCGGAGAGAACGACCGGGTTTTCCCTCCGGCCGATACGGCTCTCGGAGTCACAGTAGGTTCTGTGGCACATCTGGAACGAACCGATTCACGCGTGCGCAGGGAAGAACCTTCTCCCTTCTCCCGTCGAGGGCCAGGCGCCGCCTTTCTTCCCAAGCCAGAAGTTTGCCACTACGGCGGCAACTGTAACGACAATCTCGACTATCAGCAGGTCGGGATTGTCTCGGTTGACGGCAGTCAACACATGGCCGAAGCCATAGGCACAAGTTTCTCCACTCCGCTTGTATCGTCTGTCTTGGCGAACATACAGGACGCCGTTGTCGATCCCGTATCTCGCAACCTAGCGAAGGCACTGCTAGTGCAATCAGCAGCCTTGCGATCTGGGCCCATATTGGCATCGGAGTTGCGGTACAAGGGGTTCGGCGTTCCAGGTGAGATCGACGAAATCCTAACATGTGCACCTTGGCAAGCAACACTCATCATCGAGCCCGAGATCAACCCAATCCGCCGCATATTTGCCAGGGAGGACTTTCCGATCCCTCATTGCTTCCGACGCGCAGACGGCCGAGTTGAAGGGGAATTCCTCATGACTCTCGTGTACGACCCGCCACTTGATCCATCTGCGGGAGCGGAATACTGCCAAATCAATGTTGACGTATCACTGGGAACATATGAGCAAGGAAAAGACGGTAAAATCCATCATGTGGCGAAGATTCCTCCTGAACCCAAGGACTACGGGAAACTGTACGAAAAGTACCTTGTCGAGAACGGCTTCAAGTGGTCACCCGTCAAAGTCTATCGAAAAAAGTGTGAGAGAATTTCGGGGCAAAGGTGGAGAATCTGCATGCAGATGCACTCCCGAGCCGGGCTAGGGCTAGATGTCGCCGTTCCGCAGAACATTGCTTTGGTCGTCACATTATTCGATCCTAAACGGCAAAAGCCTGTCTATAACGACGTCGTGAGAGCAATGAATCAGTCGGGCTGGCTTCACCAAGACCTACAGGTCAGTGAGCGCGTACGGATTCGCGCCTAAGAACACAGCGCCGGGAAATTTTTACGCGAAACATGTTCGTCGCTCCCACACCAGCCTCAATTATCCTATCTTTATCATCGCCTCGATGGCTTTCTGCTGGTCGGCCTCGGCGTAGATAGTGGTGACGGCGGCGGAGCGGTGGCCCAGGATTATTCGGGCGGTACCCAAGGCATCTGCGCTTCGCTTCGACTTCGAGGCCGAATTCTTTTCGGAGGTTCGTGGCTGCGTTGTGGCGCAGTTGGTGCGGGTGCCAGCGCTAATCGTAAGGGGCACGTATGGGGCGGCAAGTACAATCTGACCGATTCGCTGACCATTGGCGGTAAGATTCTCTTGACCGAACCGGTTGCAGGCGACAACCAGAACGAACGCGACACCACGGTTCAGGCCGATCTGGCCTGGAAATTCTAACATCCGTCATCTCCGCGGCCTTGGAGGAAAAAGGCGATAGAATCAAGGTCAACCGGCCTGTGGAGGGGCAGGCCGGTTGACCGGAACCGGAGAAATACACATGAACGACACTCGTTTGATATGGAAGGTAAGATCCATCAAGCCCTATCCTGACGCCCACAACCATCTGATGATCGGCCAGGTTGTTGAAAGAAGCCCAGCCATTCGAATGGTTGGGATTAGCCCGCATTTTTCTTGAACCACAAAGAACACAAAGTTCGCAAAAATTCTAAAAACATCTATTATTGTTATGTACTCAAACTGACCGATTTCTTATGCCCCGAGGGCGCCGGACAGTAGCCTCGCCACGGCGAGTCTCCGCTTCCCGTAAGGACACTACGTGTCGCTCCGACCTTCGGGGCAAAAGAAATCGGTCAGTTTGAGTTACATAGTATAATGATAGAAACACTAGAGTAACGAATTGATAAAGAACCTGTAGGAGATACTTGAAAATGCACGACCGGACAATCAGGCGAATCGCGTTTTTGCAGGAGTATTCCAATCGTCCCGGGACGCTGAAGGATTACATCCCCGAAGTCGCCTCCAAAGGATACACCGCCGTAGCCTTCGAGTCCCGCATCGGACAGGAGGAATTCTTCGCGGAACTGGCTGGAGAGGTGAATCGCTTCGGCCTCGAAGTGATGACCTTTACAGGGTTTATGAAATACCAGGAGGCGTATCTCAAAGACCATCCGGACCAGCGGATGATCCTCAACACCGACGAGGACGTTACCGACCAGGATAAGTTGACGATAAACTGGGGCTGTCCGTTCAATCCGACCTTCCGGCAGCAGTACATGGATTTTTTGCGAACCATAGGCCAGGCGCCGAACCTGACCGAGGTTTGGATTAACGACGAGGCGTTTATGGGCTTCTATGCCGATCGACTGGGGTGTTACTGTCCGTCGTGCCGGGCAGCATGGGCCGACGAGTTCGGCGGTGAGATTCCCAGGCCGCCTTTTGCGGACCCCGAGGCGAAAAGACAATTCACTCTCTGGCGGATTCGTCGCTGGAACGAGGTCCACGCCGAGATGAAAGTCGCCCTGAACGAACACCACCGCGTCCGGGCAGTACACCTGTGCAATGCGTTGTGCTGTATCTCACTCAATCCGTGGGTCGGGGCGGTCGATCCGGCGTCAATGGTCGAGTCGATAGACGGGTTGATGACCGATCCGTACTACACCTTCCACCAGACCGACTTTCACCCGCCGGAAGTGTACTTGAGCGAGATTTGCAGGATTCTTCGCGGCCTTTGCGGCGAAGGTAAAACCGCGGGACTCTGCGCCCAGGGGTTCTCGCACGCGACCTTCACACACCCGATGGACGAGCGCGACGGCTGGTGGGCGGGCGTCGTCCCGGCGGCGCTGGGGCTGGATGAGGTTACCGCTTATACCTACCTGCTTCAGCAAATCTCACCCATGCAAGAGACATACGAGAAATCGTTCGACCTGGACAAATACTTCAGCCGGACCGCGCCGTCCGATTTCGTCGGCATCGTCAACAGCGTCGAAACCCAGTGCTTCGACGTTGACGCCGACCGAGGGGCGGATTCCTGGCTTTGGTCCCGCATGTTGACGCTCGGCGAGGTCGCCAGACACAATGCGCTGCCGTACGGCTATCTACCATCGTCGCGCCTGACCGAAAAAGAACTCCGTCGTTTTGCTGTCGTTGTCCTGCCGAATGTCTCGTGCCTCAGTGCCGCCGCGCGGGACGCGCTGCGAAATTACGTTCAATCCGGCGGGGTTCTGGTTGCCTGCGGCGAGACGGCCACACGCGATGAAACCGGCAAGCCGCTCGACGATCCCTTCGGCGAGGATATTTTCGGCATCAAGTCGTTGAGTCCGCTGGACGGGTCGGCACAGTTCGCCCCGGTTGGAGACCATCCCGCCTTCGCCGAGTTGCCCTGGCCTGATGAAATCACCGCCGAGTATTGGGACGGCGTTTTTCGCCCGGCGATGGGGCTGGATCACATCGTTCGGGTCGATCCCGGCGACGATGCGGAAATCCTCGCGACCTTTACCGAAGACAGTTCCGCCGCCGGCCACCCTGCCGTGATAACCCGCTCGCTCGGCGAGGGCCAGGCGATATTCCTGGCCGGTATTCCGACACGGACTTACTATCGTCCCGAGTTTCGCAAGGCGGTCCTGAACTTCGCCGGACGCGCCCTGGCCCGGCTTATCCTCGATGCCGCCGAGGAAAAATTACCAATCCGAACAAAGGGGTTTCCACCCGACGTCCCCATGAACCGGATAAGACCCATCGATCCGCGCCTCATGCCGACCGCTGAGGTTATGCCATGCATCGGCGAGGACTTGTACCTGGCTACCGTTACTTCCTACTTCAAGGAACCCATGGAGTTCCAAATCGAAGCCAGGCTGCCGGAAGGGAAGAAATGCGTAAAAATCCGAGAACTCATCAGCGATCAGCCCATCGAAGATTTCAGGATTTCCGGTAATCGTGTCGAAATCGACGTGAGATTTTCCTGGAATGATTGCATCAAGGTTTTCGCATTCTTTTTGGAGTAAAGGAAAACGCAATGTTACCAAACAAGGCAGATTCACCCCCAAGGGGTTTCCGCTGTCGCTCCAACTTCGTTCATCTGCCGGTTTTTGAGAAGGGTGGATGACGGGATTCGAACCCGTGACCCCCTGGACCACAACCAGGTGCTCTAACCAACTGAGCTACACCCACCACGAATAACCAGGACGAAACCGGTGTTACAGATAAGTACACTTTATCGACGTGAAACCGCTTCTGTCAAGATGCAGGATGAATGCTCTTGATCGGAACCGACTTGACTCTGCCGAGCGGTTTTTGAGATTTCTCCGTTGTCACGAGTTCGTGTGCTCCAACAAAAGCAGCGCCTGCCACATGAAGAGCATCAACAGCACTGAGTCCCCAAACCTCTGCTTCGTTGAATGCATTTTCAACTAATTCGTCTGTCAAGTTAGCCCATACGCCCACGTCATTGAAAAAAACCTTGTAGAATTCGGCTTCATTCTCCCACTTGTTATACAGAGATTTGGGCAAAACCTCCAACCGAACAAAATCGCTGGATGCAAAGATACGGTCCGGATCATCCAGGATTTCCATCGCCTTCTTTGCTACCTCATCCTGTCCTTTGGCAGCAGCGATGAGGACACCTGTATCAACGAACGTAATTTTCTTCATCCTTACCTCCCACTTCTCCTCGTCGTTCAGAGAGTTCATGCTCAAGCTCATCCCAACTTAACAAGGTTTGGCCGGAAGCAATGATCTTGGCTCGGATATTCTGTAAGCGGTACCCAAGAACGGTACGAGGCTGATCGGTGAGATACTTTTGCCATTCTGCCTCAACACGTTTGTTGACACTCGAATCTAGCCCCCTGATAGCCACATCGTGAATATTAGAATCTGACGTGATCTCAAGATCCCAACTGCCCTGATCAAATCCAACGGCCTTAACAGCCCAGCCGTTAGCGAGGTCAGACATATCGCCCCTCTTTAAATACGAAAGAAATAACATGTCATGTATTACAGTATTTGCTGCAATAGCTGCACCCATTACGCACCTCACTTCATCCTATCATACAGATTGCGATTCAATGACGCTATAAATGCGTCTAGGACTCGTGCATGGGCCGAATCCAACCAAGTTTTGATACCGTCTGTATCGGTAATGTGTTTCACGTCTTCGGAGCCGAAGTCAAGGTCAAGCATTATCACTGTTTGGTCTTTTTTCCGTTGTATCCCTGTCTGATGTATCAGCACACCAACCGGAGAGTCTTGGACAAGCTCGTATCGCTGGTAAAAGGACGACAGAGGCTTATCAAGCGAACCTGACAGTGGCGGTTCAAGTGTAATATAATCACCCGTCTCAAATTTGTCCTGTGGCACTTCGATCTGATTTATGTATCGCAAGCCGATGCGCTCTAGTAGCGGGACACTTTCTGTTACATCGCGATACTTCTGAAGGATATTCAAAATAAGTTCGCGAAAGTTTTCCCAATCGGGATATGGGCGCAAGTGGTTAATCGCAAGGAGGTTTTCGCCAATCTGCACCATCGCGCTATCATCGCTGCGCTTCAGCTGCACTCGCTCCGGCCCGGTTCGCATGTCGGCGGCTGGAGGGGCATTAGGGCCGAGATGAATCTGAACACCAAGCCCTTTGAATTGCGAGCGTTCCGGGAATTCACCTTTGATCTTTTCATACAACAGTCCTGGAATTGTCCAATCCCAAGTATCTGATGGAACAAACCTGAATTCACATAGTGCCTCAACAATCGGAGGACTGGTTAGTTTTTCACCCATTGCCCAACGTCTCCTTTACGCCCACGTATTACTATAATCTATTTCGGCATTAACAACGAATAAATTCATCAGACTGGTCCTTCAATATAACCAATCAGCCCTTGCATCAGAACCACCATTCACCGCCGGCGGGTTGGCGGAGGATGATGCCTTGGAGGTATTCGACAGCCTTCTCGAAACCTTCCGACAGGCTCATGAGCGAGTCCTCGTGCTCGATGCTCAACACGCCGTCATAGCCGTAGAGCCGGAGCATTGAGATGAACGGCTTCCAGAACTCGTCCCCATGCCCATAGCCGACCGTGCGAAAAACCCACGAGCGGTGCTTCACGTCGCCGTAACTCTTGATGTCCAGGTTGCCGATGACAGCCGAGTTGGCTGGATCGATCGCGCAGTCCTTGGCGTGGACGTGGAAAATGCAATTGTTCTGTCCGAGGAAACGAGCGGCCTCGACCGGATCGATTCCCTGCCAGAAGAAATGCGACGGGTCAAGGTTAGCGCCGAGTTGTTTGCCTGCTGCCTTGCGCAGGCGGACGATGTCTTCGGGGTTATGCACCACGAAGCCGGGATGGGCCTCGAATGCGACCTTCACGCCGCACCTGGCGGCGAAGGCGTTTTCCTTCTTCCAGTACGGGATAACGACCTTGTTCCACTGGTACTCGGCGGCCTTTGCAAAATCCGTCGGCCAGGGGCATGTAACCCAATTAGGCGTCTTGTCGCCCGGCGCGCCGCCCGGGCAGCCTGAGAAGGCGATTACCACCGTCCTGAACTCCGCCGCCAGAAGGAGCGAATCGCGATAGGCCTTGTGGTGGGTGGCGGCGATTTTTTTGTCCGGATGGACCGGATTTCCGTGCCCAGCCACACCGGCTACCTCCAACCCGCGATCGGCGATCTTGGCCTTCAGTTCGGCGAGTTTTTTCTTGTTCCGATATATCCCTCGCAGCCCCCACGGGTCGCCCGGATAGGCCCCACAAGGCAGTTCAATTGCATCCAGCCCGACCCGCCGGCAGTAATCCAGCGCGTCGTCCAGTTTCATCCCGCCGAAAAGCGCTCCCATCACACCAAGTTTCATCGTTGTGTTCCTTTCTTATTCAATTATTTCCGTTGATTTCAGATAAGGTCTGGCTTTTTTCCTGATAAGGACGGCCTCGAAAAGTATCCAGATCATCAGCACCTGCACGGACACTCCGAAGCCGAAGAGGAGGTAATTCTTCTTCGCCAGCCAACCGGCTTCGGGATTGAACATTTTCCACAACATCGCCCATGCCGGCATGATGAGCATAAACGCCAGCGGGATAATCAGGAACCACACCGGCTTGCGCTGCCGAAACAGGTAGAACACGAGCAGCAGGAAGATCATCCCTGCCAGCAGTTGGTTCAGCGCCCCGAACATCGGCCAGAGCGTCATTCCGCCCGCTCCCGGCGACGCGCCGGTGAATATCGCCACGAATCCCGCGACAATCAGCGCAAATGCCGTAGCGGCGTAACGGTTGGTCAAAGGCTTGAGTTTTATATCGGACGATAATTCCTGCACGACGTACCGCTGCAAGCGAGTGGCTGTGTCCAGCGTAGTGGCGGCGAAACTGGCGACCAGAACGGCAAGGACGCCTATGCCCATCTTCAGCGGGATACCCAGCGACTTGAGGAAATTGGCTCCGCCTTCGACGAAAATGCCGATCTTCCGTTCCAGTCCGTGGCTTTTCCAGCCGACGGTTTTCATTTCGCCGGTTTTCGGGTCTTTGGTTTCGGTGAGTTGATATTTCCCCCGCCAGGCGTTGCGTCCGGTTATCGTCTTTCCGTCGGTATCGACTTTGGCCTCGTAAGCGTAAGCAGCGCCCGTTCCGGTTCGCTCGTAGATGCCCATCCCCACACCCGCACAGCAGACCAGGATGACGATAACAGCCAAAGCGCCTTCCATCAGCATCGACCCGTAACCGACCATTTGCGCGTGCGGCTCCATTGAGACCTGTTTGCTGGTGGTTCCCGAAGACACCAGCGAGTGGAATCCGCTGACCGCCCCACATGCGATGATTACGAAAAGGAAAGGCCAGATCGGCGGGGCGTCGGCTGGTATCTCTGAAGCCGGCGTTATCGCCGGAGCCGAGCCGAACAGGTCCGCCTGACCCGACGCGCCCGCGACAGCCAGACCAGCCACCATCAATCCCATCGCCAGAAACAGTTCGTGGCTGTTGATGTAGTCCCTCGGCTGGAGCAGCGTCGAGACCGGCAGCACCGAGGCTATGAAACAGTACGCAAAGAGTATCACCGTCCAGACGACCACGGGATTGAGGTAACTGCCCAGGAAGGTTTCGGCGGGAATGATGTTTGCAATGTCAAGCGGGACCATCGTTCCGATCCAGATGGCTACATACATCACAGCCAGTGCCGCCAGCGAAGGGGCCAACAGGCCGCCTTTCTTCTTGTACACCCAGAAACCAACGGCCAGCGCCAGTGGGATTTCTATCCAGACCGACAGGACCGATTCGGGATACCACGTGAAAATCTTCGCAATCACCAGCCCGAAAATCGCAAGGACCATCGTCAGTTCAAGCAGCAGGATCAGCAGGAAGAGTATTTTCGCGCGCGGGCTGATGATTTTACCGGCGATTTCGCCGACGCTCTGTCCGCGATTGCGAAGCGAGACGACCAGCGAGCCAAAGTCGTGGACCGCCCCGATGAATACCGAACCCAGCACCACCCACAACAGCGCCGGAAGCCAGCCCCAGAACACCGCTATCGCCGGACCTACGATCGGGCCGGTACCGGCGATGGAAGTGAAGTGGTGTCCGAAGATTACTCCCTTCCGCGTCGGAACATAGTCAACGCCGTCGGCCTGTTCTTTGCTGGGGACTTTTGCATTGCGGTCAAGCCGGAATATCTTTTTCGCCAACCACCGGCCATAGGTGTTGTAGGCGATGATGAATCCGACGAAACTTCCGATTGCGATAAGCAATGTGCTCATGGCAATTCTCCTTACCCGTACCGGCGCATCTTACGCATTACCCCCACCGGCGTCCAGTAGGCAAGGCATCCTGCGCAGCGCTCCTTGCAGAACCGGACTGCGGGATTTACTATCATGACAGCGGGGTGCCGTTTGACGTGAAGCGTCGGGCCTTGGCGGAATCAAACCTATATGACCTTTCCGACGAGCGACACCGCCATCAGCGTCGCCGCGATTATAACAATGACGGCGAAGTAGCGTTGCAGCCTTCCGGCGTGCAGGCGCCGGCAAATCCACGCTCCGATTTGTACGCCGACGGCGCTTCCGAGAAGAAGCACCATTACCAGCGCCAGGTTGACGTTCCCGCCCAGGCCGTACAGAACCGTCCCCAGAATGGAAGTGAAGACCACCACGCCCAGGCTCGTACCGACGGCCTGATGCGCGCCGACCCCGACGACGATCAGAAGCAGCGGCATGAAGAGCACTCCGCCGCCGATTCCCAACAGTCCTTTGACAATTCCCAGAACCAGCCCCACCGCCAGCAGACCCGGAAGACTGACGTGCGAAAGACCCGCGCCGGGCAGATCAATGTAGGGACCCGGACGCATCCGCTGGAGAATACTTCTGCCGCTGCCGTCCCGCCTGCTCCCGCGCCATATGACCCAGGCTATCAGCAGCAGCATCGCCAGGTAAAGGGCGTCGAAAGTAATCTCGAATAGACGGGGACCGAGATGCTGCTTCAGACCCACGTGCGAACATTTTCCCGCAACGGTTCCGACCAGCGCACTACAAGCCAGGAATAACATCGTCCTGACCTCGAGATTTTTCATCCGCCAGTGTCGCGCCGCACCCGCCGAAGCAGTGCCTATCGTAAAACTCAAACTGCTTCCGACCACCAGCGTCCGCTCCATGCCCATCGCGATTACCAGTAACGGGACAATCAGAAATCCCCCGCCGACTCCGAACAGCCCCGTAAGAATACCGACAATCAACCCGATTCCAACCAGGATCGCCGGTAAGGCCGGTCCGCTCAGGTACGACGGAAAGTCAAAGTTGAATATCTCCTCCAGCCCGTTCATACCGGAAAATCCCCCCCCGTGTCCTTGCGGGGACTGCCACGGCGTATTTTCGCAAAGATCCAATCGCTCCCCAGACCCCACGCCAGGGGCAGCAGAACCATCAACAGGAGTTTCGCAATAAGCCACATGGGGTTTCCGATTCAAGTTAATCTCCCCGACAGTAGCGAACGCCCCCAGCCGATGCAAGTGTCATGGGAGAGAGCAAAATCGGCAAAGAAGTAAATAAATAATCCGATATGTTCGTTTAAGGTTTGACATTAGCGCAGCATTAGCCTTTATTGTCGCGGTTTGTGGAGCCGGCTAAGCGAGCAGCGCAGGAAAGGAACCATGAAGAAAAACGCAATCATTCCAGAACCGAAGAAGGTAACGCCCGGAGAAGGGCGGTTCGTCCTGTCCGAGCGGATGAAGTGTTTCGTTTTTTCCGCTTCGGACAATGCCGAGCATACGGCAGAACTCCTGATCGAGCATATCAAGTCACGCGGTGGAACTGAACTGCCGACAGAGATGATCGAGGCCCGTAACGGCTCTCATTCAATCGTCATCGCAGACGAACGTCCCGCACCGCCGGCAGGACCAAACAAGCCCAATCTCGAAGGATACGAAATTTCCGTTACCGGCGAACAAATCATCGTAACCGCCTCCGGCCCGGCGGGACTGTTCTACGGCGTGCAGACTTTGATCCAACTCATCGGGCATGACAAACCGCCGACCATCCCCTGCGGGCGAATAGAAGACTCGCCCGACCTGCCGATAAGAGGAATCCACGTCAACCTCTGGAGCATGACGCCGACCTGTAAATACCTCGAAGAGTTCATACGCAGGCTCAGCCGATTCAAGATAAATACCATCCTGCTGGAATATGAAGACAAGTTCCCCTACGAAAAACACCCGGCCCTTCGCCACGACCTGTCCTTGAGTAAAGAGCAACTCGAATCTCTGCTGCGAACGGCCAAGGCGCATCATATAGAAGTGATTCCGCTGGTGCAGTCCTTCGGACACCTGACGTACGTGCTAAAGCATCCCGAATACGCGCATCTTGCCGAGCAGCCGGACCCGGACAAAAATCAGATGATCCCCGAAGCCTGGCAGTACTGCCCACTGAACCCAGCCTCTTTCGAGATGTTCAAGGAAATGGCCTGCGAGGTCATGGAACTGCACGCCGACTCGCGATTCTTCCACATCGGGGCGGACGAGACCTTCCATCTGGGACAGTGCGACCGCTGCCGCGAGTTCGCCGAAAAACACGGTAAAAGCAAACTGTTCGTCGATTACGTCAACAAGGTCGGAGCCTTCATCAAAAGCAAAGGTAAAATCCCCATCCTCTGGTACGATTACCTGACCAACTATCCGCGTGAGACAGAAGGTCTCAGCCGGGATTTGTGGATTATGTACTGGGAATACCGGATGGGCGGTCGGTCTGTGCCCTTCCTCCGATGGGCCGGGGTAGAATACTCCGGCAGGGAAATTACGGATCAGGTTCCCGAATATGTCCTAGATATTTTCCGTCCCTACTGGGACGAAGGCGCCGGCGAGTTCCCTGAAAAGATTAAGGGTTTTCCCTACATCCGATATTTTCAGGACAAGGGTTTCAAGGTCCTGGGGGCGGCGCGGTATCAGGGCGACTGGCGAAACAGGGTTCCCAATACGACGGCGTTCTGCGAGGCGCTGTCCGAAGAAGGCGCTGAGGGGATGGTCAATACCCATTGGCCCGGACGAACGCTCTATCCGCTTTTCTATTCGGGCGGCGAACCGTTGGAAGTAAGCTGGCTTCCGATCCTGGCGACAGCCGAGGCTTCCTGGTCGCCGGGGATGGTTTCACGCGAGCAGTTCGACCACAAATTCGCCTCGGTCTTCCTGGGAACCGATGCCGACGACCTCGTCCGGTCAATGTACATGATGGGCGGAATAATCAACGCCGACACCGCCGGGCAAATCGAAGAGGCTTCCAACAGGTGCCTGGCGCTTATAACCGGCATAAAGGACAAAGCCGCAGACAACATGCTGTTCCTGGACTACATGGAAATTACTGCCGCTGCCAGGGCCGCGCACGCAAGAAGGGTCAAGGTCCTCGCGGACGTCGAGAACACGATTCTGGTGCATTTCGACCGCGAGAAATTCTCCCGGTGGTTGGCTTCGGACGTTCCTCGCTGGACCGGGTTGCAATCGCCGTCGTCCGTTCCGGAAGGTCTTGAGCAGGCCCGGATCGACATAGCCCGAATCGACGAGGCAATCGAGAAACTCGCCGAGGCGAGCGCGGAGACCAGGCAAATCAAAGAACAATGCCAAGCCGTCCTGGAACGGACACTACGGGCTGAAGAGGTCGGGGTAATTCTCGACAATCCCCTTCCGGGCGAAGAAAAGGTCCGGGAGTTTCTTGGTCAGTTACAGATGATTCGTACCTGTTTGAAGGTAGAGGCGTACTTTCGGGAAAATTTTATCTAAACAGAGGAGAGTTCTTATGAGTCTGGGATGTTTGACGGGAAACAGCAAGGGAGCCGCCGTTGGCGGCAGTTATACCTATCGTCAGCGGGGGCGGAGTGAGACATTCGCGCCCGACCTGGTCGAGGACAAGGCCGGTGCCGGCGAAGCGATTTCCTTTTCGAGCGGTAGCCTCACCGATGGTGATGCCAACACGCAGATCGGCTGGATCGGAAACACCGTCGGCGAGATGGGCGCTGACATCGTTATCGACCTGAAAGGCTCGTATTTCGTTGACCGCGTCGTCCTTCACCAAGCCGGCAGCGAGGTCGAAGAAGAACCGACCGCCGTGAAGTACGGTAACGTTGCTATCGGTGAAGTGCCCGATTACGTCGAACCCGCAGGCGTTAACTGCGTAGAGGTCTATGCACGCAACGACGATGGTGAACTTATCCTCGCCGGACGGTTGGGTCAAAGACGACAGATAACACCGTTGAGTGAATCGGCCCTTTCAGTCGGCATCGGCCTGGAGGCGACCGAACTTATCGTCCGAATGGACTCGTTCAACAGAGACATTCTGCTGGCCGGACTGGAGGTTTGGGGTGCAAGCATCGACGAGCCGAAAGTCTATCCGGTTCCACAGAAGATGACGTGCGACGGCAAGGGCGTATTCAAACTGAATGATTCACCGAAAATCGTCGTCGGTAAAGATGCTTCCGACGATACGCTCTTCGCTGCCACACTGCTGGTCGAGAAGATTAGCGAGAACCTCGGCCTGGCCGCGGAAATCATTCGCGACGGCGACGGTAACGTTGTGCTCGGCAAACCCGGCGAATGCGAATCGCTGGATAAAGCCGGCCTGACCGAGGCGAAGCCCGACGGGTACACGCTGAACGTCCGAACAGACGGGGTATCTCTGCTTGCCGGCGACCGCAGGGGGTTAATCTACGGCGTCGAAACGCTCCTGCAATTGCTGGGCAACGAAGAACCATCGACCCCCGCCTGCCTCATCGAAGACTACCCGAAGATGGAATTCCGAGGCGTACACTTCTTCATGCCTCACAGGAAGGACATCCCGTTCGTCAAGCGGCTCATACGATATTTGTGGGCGCCGATGAAGATGAACACGATCTTCCTCCAGGTAACTTCCGGTATGCAGTTCGACCGCCGGCCGGAAATCAACGAGGTCTGGCAGCGTGAGAACGCCAAGGCCGACAAAGGCGAGGTCCCGCCCGTCCCGCACGGACAACTCGGCGGCGGAACGTACCTGTCCAAAGACGAGGTCCGCGACCTGGTTCACTACGCCAAATCCTACGGCTTCGAGGTCATTCCCGAAATCCAGTCGCTCAGCCACGTCGAGTATCTGACAATGACCTATCCGGAGATAGCCGAGAAGCCCGGTCTGTACCCGGACGCCTACTGCCCGCTGCACCCGGAAAGCCACAAGATCATCTTCGATATGATCGACGAGGTAATCGAAGTCTTCGAGCCCGAACGGTACATCGAGATGGGCCACGACGAGGTCTATACGCTCGGCGTCTGCGAGCGGTGCAAAGGCAAAAGCCGCGCCGAACTGTACGCACTGGACGTCAACAAAATTTACGACTATCTCAAGAGCAAAGGTCTGGGAATGATGATCTGGTCCGACATGATCCAGACATTCCGCCCTTACGCCACCCCCGACGCTATCGACATGATCCCAAAAGACATCGTGATGATGGATTTCATCTGGTATTTCCGCACCGGCGAAGACATCGAGACCCATCTGCTGGATGCGGGTTTCAAGGTGATTATGGGTAATTTTTACTCGTCTCACTATACTCGATTCACCCGCCGCAGCGCCCGCGAAGGGATGATCGGCGCGGAGGTCTCTACCTGGTGCAACGCCAACGAAGAAGATTTCGGCCGAAAGGGCAAACTCTACGATTTCATATTTTCGGCAAATATGATCTGGTCCGAGCACTACGCCGACGAACTGCGCTGGGTGATGGACCGAAAGATATCCGAACTGATGCCGGTTCTTCGGTGGCAGATCAGCGACGACCGTCTTGCGAATACGCCGAGTATGGCCAAGTCGCACAACCCGATTGACCTGTCTGATAAAATTACCGCGCCGATGCGGGACGAGACCGGCGGCAAGGGCGGGTACGACTTCACCAGCCTGCCGAAAGGTGAAATTACACTCAAGGGCGTTCCGTTCCGCATCGCCGACGGCGTAGTATTCGTCGAAACCAATGGCCCGCAACGCCCCTCGCAGGTCGAGATACCCGTCGGCGCTAAGGTCGATAGCCTCGTCTTTCTCCACACCTGTTCGAGCGACACCAAGCCACGCATACCGGACACCTTCGTCCGGGTCAAGACGCCCATTGGCCTATACGAACTGCTCTATACCGACGGCTCGACCGCTGAGATAGACGTGGAGTACGGCTGGCAGGTGGCGGAATGGAACCGCCGGTTCGCTGCTCCGCTCGCTCATATATCCCACCGCCACGGCGGGTATATCGGAACGTATCCCTCCGACCCCGCCTGGCAGGGTAAAACGTCCGCCGGCGAAGACGTAACGCTCTACGGATTCGAGTGGGCAAACCCCAATCCCGACAAGGAAATAAAAACGCTGCGAATCCGGGCCAATGAAGCCACCACCGATACGGCGCTGATAACCGTGGCCGTTACGGGAATAACCTATTCGTAGATTTCCTCCCCTGCGAGTGATATAATTTACACCAACGGATAAGGGGAAACTACAAAGGTGCGACATGCCGAAGAAAACATTATTGCTAATAAAGGTGTCCATAATGCTGCTCGTAGCCAATCAAATCCTTGCCGAGAGTCCCGTGAAACCGCCGACGACCGAGACCGCGCTGAAAACACTCAAAAAGGCCCATCCCCGTCTGATACTGACAGACAAACGCCTGGCCGAGTTGAAAGAGTTGATGAAGCGCGACCCGCTGCTGAAGAAATGTTACAAGGACGTGCTCAAGCAGGCTGACGAGTATTGCAACGCCAAGCCGCTGGTGCATCGCATGCCGGACGGGATCCGCCTGCTATCGGTCAGCAGGGCGTGCGTAAGTCGAATTTACGCACTCGGTTTGGCCTGGCGGCTGACGGGTAAGGAAAAATACGCAGCCAAGGCCAAGGAGAACCTCCTGACGGTCTGCGCGTTCAAAGACTGGAATCCGAAGCATTTTCTCGACACTGCCGAGATGTCCCACGCCGTCGGCGTCGGATACGACTGGCTTTTCGACTATCTCGACGCGGAATCACGCCAAAAGATCAAGGCCGGTCTCATCAAGAACGGCCTGAAGCCCGGCATGACGCTCCAGAAGAAGGGCACGTGGCAAGTAACGTCGTACTTCAACTGGAACCAGGTCTGTAACGGTGGGCTGATTGTCGGCGCGTTGGCCATCGCCGAGACCGATCCGAAATACGCCGAGGCGATTGTCCCCAAGGCCGTGGAGTTCCTGCCGAACGCCCTTTCGACTTACGCTCCCGACGGCGCCTGGCCCGAAGGACCGGGATACTGGGGATACGCGACCCGATACACCGTATATTGCCTCTCGGCGCTGGATACAGCCCTGGGGACCGACTTCGGACTTTCAAAGATGAAGGGTCTGTCAGAAGCCGGTCTGTTCCCGATCTATACGACCGGACCGACCGGGCTATACCTCAATTTCGCCGACACGGGCGGAAAGAACCGAAGGAGAAAAATTCCGTCTCTGTTCTGGCTGGCTGGCAGATACGACAAGCCCATGCTCGCGCAGGCCGAAAGAGAAATGCTTGCCAAACACGACGGCAGTCCGAGGGACTTCATCTGGTACGTCCCCGCCGGAAAGAAAGCGCCCAAACCGAGCCTCGATAAGTATTTCCGAGGACCCGTCGAAGTGGCTGTCTTCAGAAGTCACTGGAACGACCCGAATGCCCTGTTCGTCGCCGTCAAAGCCGGGTTCAATCAAGTCAACCACGGACATCTGGACCTGGGAAACTTCGAAATCGACGCGCTCGGCGTCCGGTGGGCACGCGACCTGGGAAAGGAAGGCTACAACCTCCCCGGTTACTGGAACAAGGGTCCAAAGGCCAAACGATGGACCTACTACCGCCTCAGTTCCTTCGCCCACAACGTCCCCGTCCTCGGTGGGAAAAATCAGGACGTCCACGCCAAGACGAAGATTATAAAATTCAAAACGGCAGAGAGCGGGAGCTTTGCCGTTCTGGACCTGACATCGGCCTACAAAGATTTCGCAAAGAAGGTAACTCGCGGCGTGGCGATTGTCGGGAATCGCAGTAGCGTTTTGATTCGGGATGAGTTCAAGATAACAAAGGCTTGTGAAGTGGCATGGGGTATGACGACGGATGCGAAAATTACCGTCGATAAAAACGGGGCGGTCCTGACCATTGGCAAAAAGAAGATGGGAGTCAGCATACTTTCGCCCGCCGGTGCGGTATTCACTGTCGAATCGGCAGAGCAGAAGCCGCCGCTGAAACCCAACAAGGGCGTCAAACGCTTGATGATCCGCCTGAAGAAACAAAAAGGCAATGTAACAATCATGGTAAGTTTCTCGCCCCAAGGGCCTACACCGTCGTTAAGCCCGCCGACGCATTTGCGGATGAAACCTCTGTCGGAGTGGTAAATGAGAATTATTCGCGGATACTCTCTGGTGCTTTTAGTCTCGGCGGCGACGCTTTGGGCTTCGACGGCGACGGCGCAGCAGGATCAAAAAGCGGAGGAAAGCAAACCGATTCGGTTTTCCGATGAGGCCGTCGATAAGGCGATTGCAAACGCGAGAAAATACCTCTGGTCGCAGTACCAGGAAAAAGAGGGGCACTGGAAGCCCAGGGGTAGTTATCCCGGCGGGCACACCGCCCTGGTAACGTATGCGCTCCTGTCTGCCGGCGAAAGCCCCCAAAAAGCCGAAATGAAGCGGGCAATCGAATGGCTGGCAAAGGTAAAGATGGTCAAGACCTACAGCCTGGGGCTGCGGGCGCAGGTATGGGCGATGCTGCCCGAGACACAAGGAAGAAGGTTGCTGAAAAAGGACGCCCGGCAGCTGCGCAACAGCATCTGCCATAAAATGAAATACCGGATATACAAAAATAAAAAGGTGAGGGTTCCGATCTCCTGGCCCGGTATCTATGGATACGTCAGTTGCGGTAAGCCGCTCGGCGGCGGAGACAACAGCAACACCCAGTACGGTATCCTCGGCGTATGGGCAGCCGCGAGGAACAACGTCGAAATACCGGAACAACGCGAGTACTGGGAACTGGTCTATAAGTATTGGCGCAAAACACAAAACGCCGACGGAGGGTGGGGGTATCGACCACGCAGCGCCTCCAGGGCGACGATGACAGCCGCAGGCCTGGCGAGTATGTTCGTAGCATTCGACAACCTCCGCATACACAAGTCCGCACACCAGGGCGTAAAAACTGAAGACGACACCTTCGCAAAGGCTATGGCGTGGTTCGAGAAAAATTTCGACAAGGACATCAGGCCGAGGTTTCACTACTACGGATATTACCTCTACGGCGTCGAGCGAGTCGGGCTGGCGTGCGGGTACAAGTATTTAGGCGAGAAGGACTGGTATAAACTCGGCGCGACCAGTCTGATTAAAAGCCAGCAGCCCGACGGCGCGTGGAAGAGGAACATTGTCGATACCAGTTTCGCCGTGCTGTTCCTGACGCGAGGACGACACCCGGTGTTGTTTAATCGCCTCGAATACGACGGCGACTGGAACAACCGCTCGCGGGCGCTGGCGCACCTGACCAGATGGATATCGCTGAAATTTGAACGCCGGGTCAACTGGCAGATCATCAACCTGAAAGTACCGGTCGCGGAGTGGCATGACGCTCCGATCCTGCTGATTACAGGTACGAAAAAGCCGAATTTCTCCGATGAGGCGCTCGGAAAACTCCGCAAATTCGTCCACCAGGGCGGGATGATCCTGTCAGTGGCGGAGTACTCAATGAAAAATTCCGCATTCGACGAAGGAATGAGGCAATACTACAGCAAACTTTTCCCCCGTTACGAAATGGTAAAATTACCGCCGAACCATCCCATTTTCGAGGCACACTTCAAACCCGAACAGAGGGTGGAACTCAAAGGTATCTCCAACGGCGTACGACTCCTGGCGATACACACTACCGACGATATGCTCCTGCCATGGCAGCGTAACGAATACGTTACCAAAACGTCCGCTTTCCAAATGGCCGCCAATATATTCTTCTTCGCCACCGACCGCGGATCGCTGCGAAATCGCGGTACGACCCCCTGGCCTAAAGAAACCCCCTTCACGCCGATACGAACAATCAACGTCGCGCGAATCAAATACAACGGGAACTGGAACCCCGAACCGTTGGCATGGGAGCGGTTCAGACTCCTGATGGGCGGGAAATGGCGAATGAAACTTACGGTCAGGACCGTAACGCCCGAACAACTCCAAGCCGCGGAATATCCGGTCGCCGTGATGACCGGAACGACGGAGATAATGCTGACAGGCGCTCAGAAGCAGGCATTGAAGGCGTACATCGCCGCCGGCGGGACGGTGATTATGGACGCTGCGGGCGGGTCGAAAATCTTTGCCGGAAGCGCCGCCGATCTGGCCTGCGAACTGACCGGTGATTTGTTCGGCGGAGACGGAAGAATCCGGCCTGTGCCGATGCGGGCTCCGGTCTATCAGATAGCAGGACTGAAGATTACTTCGGCGCATTACCGACGTGCCGCCGGATCACGAATTGGTTCGCCCAAACACCCTCGCATCCGGGCGGCGATCGTCAAAGGCAGGCCGGCGATATTCGTCAGCGCCGACGACCTGACAGCCGGCCTGGTGGGCTTTCCCTGCTTCACGTGCGCCGGATACACACCAAAGACATCGGTGAAACTGATGCGAAACATGGTCCTCTACGCCGCGGGAGTCAGAAAATACGAACCGCTCACGCCAACTTCCCAGCCGACAACGCAACCGGCATCACAACCAACGACCCTGCCGGCGTCGCAACCGGCGACACAAGCGACGCATCAATAAAACCCAAATCCGCTCCAGGAACAAGTTTCCAACTTTCAGTTGGAATCCCATCAGTTTCCGGCCTCCGTATCGCCCTCGAAAGGCTCGACCTGCCTGGGCAGTTTCTTCTGTTCCGATACCAGCCTGCGTTCGACCATTTTCGTGGGGTCAGCAAAATGGTCCTTCGCGCCGGAACCCAGATCGACCATTTTGTTGATTTCAACAAAATGGTCTCTTGGTTCATAACCAGCGTTTTGGCAGGCGGTTATGGCCTTGTCAATGACCTTGGCGAAGTTCCTCCACTCTGTGTATCCCAGCAGCATCTGGAGGTCCCGGGCACACCAGTATTCCACCCCACTTTCGGCGTGCTTGCGAACCACATCCTCGAATCTCGAGTGCAGACGAACGATGATTTCCTTATCCATGGATTCTTCCGTCCTTACGTTACCTTGATCTCGTAGGGCGGGCCAACCGGCCCGCGGAACGCTCGTGATGCCCTGCGCCTTTGACTGGTGGACTGGTTGGGCCACTCTACGGACTATGATGCCGATTCGACTGTGGACGCAGACTTAGACAGCATCTCCACCACCGTTTTGGCAGAAGGTGTTTCCGGCAATGGAACTTTAGCATATCCGGTGGGCTGTGGCGAAAAAATGCACGCTGCTGCATGTGTCAAGATTATGTCTTGATTTGCGGAATTCTTTGCAGCATCTACGAGTGCTTGGAATGTCAACAATGCGTTTTGACGATGCTTATTCACAATTGCATTATGCCTGTGTGATAGAAAATTTCGCGTAGAAATCAAAAGCATATACGAGATAACAGCAAAGATTAGAATCTTACTCACCGCAAGCTGCACTGTCTGGTATAGATTGTCAGTAACCAAAAATGGGATTTTGTGAATAAAAAGACTTAAGATTGCGTAAATTCCAAGTAGCATTGCAAGTTTTACTGTTTTTTTTAGCCATCTGTTTGACTCAAAATCATGTTCTTCGGAAACTGTTTTGAAATATACGGCCTGTTGTGATACCCCTTGTTCCGCAGCTACCTCCCGAATCCTGTCTAGAATTCCCTGAGCCTCGTTTATATTCTCCTCCATTTCATCTTTCAGCCGACCAGCCTCATCGCGAACCGACTGTATTGCCGAACGAGCCTCATCTTCAAGACGACGAAAATCGGTAACGCGGGCAACTGAATACGATATCCAAGGATGAAGAGATGTAAAAACAGGTTCGTATGCCTCGTGCAAAGCAACTATTAGCTGTTTACGAGCGTCGGGGGCATTCGGAGTATTTGGATCAAATTCAAGAATCTGCTCAAAGCGGTTGTAATCGGCATCAGCACGTTGCTTGATTGCATTCAAAGCATCATATGGAAGGAATTCCAGTACAGTTTGGGGTAGTTCACAGTAAAGACCAATCAAATGCTCCGCTGGAGAAACAGCCTTCCGGAAAGCAAAGATTTCTCCAAGTTCTGTCGCCCGCACAAGGCTTTGGGCATCAAATTTTTGCATCCGACTCAGCGATTCGCGAGTGTTTTCGAGTAGTTCAGCCTTTTCCTCAGGCGTAGCCATTTCTCGACTCCTTTATCCCAACGGGTCGCAAAGGCATCTGTATAATCAGCAACGATAAAGATGGGCCTTTGGCTTCACTTGATTTAGAATTCCGAGAACATCATACTTGATTCTGTAGCAAATTCTATCAAATTCCAGATGTGCTTCACCTACGGTGCTACTTTATACCAATTTCTGCGCAAGTTCCTCTTCCAGAATTTCATTCACTGTCAAGGGCCTGATCACCATGCCCGTTTTGCGGAAGAAGCGGTCGATCTCCGTAAACGCATCCTGCGAGTAATCGAAGGCGACGAAAAAGCCGGTTCGGACTATAGTCCGATGACTCATGGCCATCCCATCGCTACCATACCTCAATGAGCAAAGACCTAAGAGAAGCGATCGGCTGCGCTCTCCGGACAGAGAGGGTAAGACTCGGGATCTCGCAAGAAGAGATGGGCGAGCGTGCCGGGGTTGATCGATCGTACATCAGCATTCTTGAGCGCGGTCTCAAGAGCCCGACGATTGACACTCTTGAGAGGATTTGTTCTGCACTTGGCACGTTGCCTGAGCACGTCATCCAGAAGGCGCGGAGACAATAAAATGGGCAAGCAAAAACTCCCACGCCTTCCCAATCTTTTGGATCGCAAACTCTACAAGACAGGGCAAACGCGTGGGGCCGATGATGATGTCATTTACCAGAACAGAGTGAGCCGTTCCAGCACAGTTCTGATTCGCTACGCGTGTTGGGACATGTGTGCTACACCCCAAGATGGGACATCGGAGTATGAGAACGGTTTTATCGTCCTGATTTCCCCTGCTGAGTACTTCGGCAACCCGAATATTGTCGATGAGCTCCAAGCAAAGCAATTGGAACTCGGTTTGAACACACTTGTATTCTATGAGACCCGGGACCAGTGGCTCGCGAATAATCCTGGTGATCTTAACTGGAGGGCCGCAAGAAAGCGAACTCCGCCTCTTGGTGGTCGGTATGTTGCCCGTATACCCGCAACTACAGCATTGGACAAGGGTCAGAAGATCATTCGAGGTTTCGACACGACCAGGATGAAGGGCGCTGGCATTCGTGTATATGAGTATGCCAGCGCTACAACCACCATGAACTGTCGCCTGCAGTTAGAGGCTCTGTTCTGGTTGTGCCCCGACTCTGATAAGGTGGTCATCACCAATGGAATTACCGCTGCAACTGCGGCCACTCGTAAAGCGGCGATCCTCGAGAAGTGCACAGATTTAGGGTTGCTGGACACTACGCAGCTGACCCAATCTCGTGTACTGAATACTCGGGGCAGGACTATCTGTCCGTTCTGTCTCGAAGAACTATCCAGTCAAGGGTTCTTCAATCGCATGGCACAAGCCAAAGGGCGTGAAGTTCCTGACATAACCGTCACCGAGCTAAATCTTTTCCATATCGAGGAATTGCGAGTTGGTGTTCTGAACCATCGGCCCTACAACGTCGGATGGGGACATCATCACTGCAATGTTGTTGTTAGAGATTCTGGAATCCATCAAACTCTAGAATGGATGCGTAAGGTACTGAAACGCAACAAAGAAGAAAGGGGTTCCCTTTAGAACATGGCCAGTTGGGGAGATTTCTTCCTCCTGATCTTCTGCAGCTCAGTCGCTTTTCCGGGTTCCTGCTGAATGCGGCTTTGGTGCTCACAGGCATCCAGAACGCTAGAAGCGATCTTGGCGGCCCAAGCCGGCTCAATCTCAATCGTCACTGCGCGCCGGCCCAGTTTCAAGGCCGCCAGTGCGGTGCTGCCACTTCCGCCAAAGCAGTCAAGCACAATGTCGCCGGGATATGTAGTGGCCGCGATGGCATGTTCGAGCATGGCAGCCGGCTTCTCCGCAGGATGTTTGCCTTTATATGGACGAACGGATGGGAAGGTCCACACGTCTGTGAATTCTTTTGAGGCGTCCACGGCAAAAACGCGAATCGCATCCTCATAAGGCAGCATTGATTCGACTTTTCCAGTTCCAATTAGCACCTCGCTCATCCGTTCGTACTGCTCGCGGCTCGGGGTATTGCGCCCAGCTTCCCAATTGGACACTGCTCCACCATGGTTGACTTTTCCGTGTGCACCTATCATCGCGGTCAATTGGTGCATCATCAAGCCGGACTTCTTCCTGGCCTCACGCAAAAGATGGGCGAAGGGCGACCGATGAAGGTTCCCCTGCATGGCCGGCTCAGCAAATAGTAAGCGTTCCGAATGTGGATACCACTGCCGTAGAGCCTCCTTCTTCATCTTGCCCTTCCAACCATCGAAACCGGGGTCGTTTGGTTTTGTCCAAACTATACGGGAAAGGATGTTGAACTTCTCGGAGAACAGTACTTCAAGCCGAGCTACCATCGAGGAATCACAAAAGCAGAAAAGAGACCCGTTAGGTCGCAGGACTCTTCGCCATTCTGTTGCATATTCTGCCATCCATTTAAGATAATGCTGGTCTTCAGCAAAAGCCGTATCACCGTAGATATTTCGCTTCTTCGTAACATGGTAGGGAGGATCGGTCAAAATCAACGATACGGAGTGTGTCGGAAACCTGCGGAGCAGAGCAAGGGAATCAGCTCGGGCAACAAGAGCACAGGAAACGGCTAGGACTAATTCCGGCTCAATAGATGCTTTGATGCGTCTAAAATCTTGTTCCTTCAAACTCATAGTCATCAACCATACTCGATGGTTGCCGCCATCTTGGTCGGCACGTTTTCGATCTCTTTCTCGCCTAGGCTACCTCATTCCCCGTGAAATTATAACCATTCCCTAGTGTTAGCTTCATGGAAATTCCTCCTGCAAGAGTCCGCCACCCGTGTCTGGTCGAGCATGACCTTGACGTAGCGTGTATCGACCAGGCTTGACGGTTTTCCCGGCGACACATTTTTTGAACGCATGTTCTTTACCGTTTTCTTGGCGGGTTTTCGTGGCATGACCATAGGTTACGGAAAACATTCATATTCCACAAGCCCCCGGCATTGCCGGGGGATATATTTCCCACATTATCCCCCCCGCACTGCCGAGGGATATATTTCCCACATTATCCCCCCGCCCACATTATCCCCCCGCATTGCGGGGGGCTTCCCCGTGGAAACGACCCGGAAACAACTGGTACAGTTTTTGGGGGGCAGACCAAGTTTTCGATTTTACGTTCACGTTTGCGCGCGCAAACGTGAACGTAAAAATCGGGGGAAACGAAAAAACCAAAAAAAACTTTTCCCATAGCCGCCAAGGACTTACGACGACACAAAACTTTTTGCGTTCGCGTTTGCGCGCGCAAACGTGAACGCAAAAGTTAATATAGAGAACTAGAAGATAGGTCGTAGGGCATAGGGCATAGGGACCCGGCTTCGTCCCCAGGGGACTACGCCGTGGCAAGCCCGGGAAAAACAGATGAACCAATCAACGGAAAGACAGAGAAGAACCGGAATACCGAAAACAGGCGGCTGTTCGCCGTCCCAAGGGGGGACTTGGGACTTGGGTTTAGGGACTTGGGAAAAACAGAAAAACCGACTACGCCCACGGACTGCGATCCGTGGGTCTGTTATGACGAAAAAACATCCCGAAAAAGCATGGCGAAACGGCA
>JAUVIQ010000150.1 GCA_030592655.1 Planctomycetales bacterium
GGGCGTATCTGGAAAAGGAGGTTCTTATGCTCGGTCTTGGAGACCGGTTCGGTATGGTCGCCGATTTGCAGGTCGGTGCAATCGGCAGTCAGTCCGCACTTCATCGCAGACGCCACCGACGGAGCGAGGTCCCGCCCGATGGGCGTAGCGCCGTACATAACAATCTGCGGCTTGTACTCGCTTATCAGGTCGCAGAGCGTCTTTGCGTAACCGATTGTCTGGTAATGATTTAGTTTGTCGTGTTCGACAAGATAAACCTTGTCGGCCCCGTGTGCGACGAGTTTGTCGGCCAGGTCTCGAACGTCCTTACCGGGCAGCACTGCCGCCAGCGGCACGGACAATTTATTAGCCAGCGATTTGCCCTTGCTCATCAACTCCAGCGGAACGTCGGACAGTTTCCCGTCTTCCGCCTCCGCAAAAACCCATACTTCGCCTTGTCGATTAACTTCAATCATGTTTGTTTCCCTGGTCAACCAATAGTGTGTTCTTCAATCAATTCCGTCACCAGCGCAGCGACACCTTCATTGGTGGGTTCAATCTGCTTGTGCTGTCCGCCGGTCAGGACTACCGACTGGATGCGGTGGACCTTGGTAGGGCTGCCGCTCATGCCGCACCATGACAGGTCGGCTTCGAGGTCGTCGAGATTCCACTGCTCGATAAGTAGGCCTTTATCCTGTAATTTTCCGCAGTATTTGTCCACCTCGGCGGCTTTCAGTTCGGCAGTGTAATTTTCGTAATCGCCTTCGAGCAGATGCTCGGCTTTGCCTGCGACCTCGGCGGGTGAGAGCGCCTTTTTGAATTTCATCATCTTTTTCGCCGCCGGGGGGCGTGGCTCGTTGGCTGTCTCCATGACGGTTACCAGCACGGGCAGTTCTGCCTGGACGACTTCGAATCCGTTACCGACGTTCCGGCGGATGCGGATGGCCTTGTCTTCCAGCGAAATCAACTCTTCCAGATAGGTTATCTGCGTCATGTCAAGTTTTTCGGCCAGTTGAGGGCCTACCTGTGCGGTATCACCGTCGATAGCCTGTCGGCCACAGAATACAATGTCGGGGGCGAGTTTTTTGACGGCGCAGGAGAGGATGTAACTGGTCGCCAGCGTATCGGACGCAGCGGCTCGTCGGTCGGTTATCAAAATCGCCCTGTCGGCCCCGCGATATAGTCCGTCGCGGAGGACTTCCGAAGCCGACGGAAGTCCCATCGTAATGAGCGTTACCGTCCCACCATGTGTATCACGCACGGCCAATGCCTGTTCGAGTGCGTTGAGGTCTTCGGGATTGAAGACCGCCGGCAAGGCTGCACGGTTGACAGTACCTTCTTCGGTCATCGCTTCGCCGGTGATCCGCTTGGTATCGGGCACCTGTTTGACGCATACTACACAATTATATCCCACGATTTACTCCTGTCTTATTCAATCAGACTCGATGCAGAAGAGGCAATTTAGACGCCCGACGCCCGCAAGTCAAGCATTTGGCATCGGGCATTGGTGGTAAGAGGGTCGTTGCACGTCGAATTCTTATAATTGTTAAATTTTATTGACTCGCGGAATTAAACAGAAAAACTTTCACAAACCCAATGCCGCCAATGCCCAATGCCAATTGCCTCTCCCATCGGGTTTGACTTCCGGCCTAATCGACGCTAGAATTAACGTTAGAGTAATAGAGATAAGCACTTCGGCAAGGGTGATATTTCTCGATAAGTATAGGAGTACTTCGATGCCTACCACTAACAGCCGGTTCACATGGGTCGTAACACTCGCGAGAATCTGGTCGCTTATCACGTTGGCGTTTCTGGGTGTAGCCTTTGTGGCGACGACCGCGTATGTCTGCGTCGCGATGACGGGGGAACTAGCGATTTACAGGGTGGCGGTAGCGGTTTTATCACTGTTGGTCGTAGTGTCTCTGGCGGCGATGGTGCTGGTATTTCGCGGAATGGTCGAGGCTATCGTCAGTAGCGAGCAAGGCGTCAGGCCATTGACCGACCACCTCAAGCGCATCGAATCTCTGCTGGAAGCGGCCCACGAATCCGACCGTCGATTGATTGAATTGTCGCAGATGTCCGATGCGGCAAGGAGCCTGCTGTTCCGAAAGGCTGAAATCGAGGCGATGGACGAACTGCTCCACGAATACCTGATTGCCCAGGATTACACCGGCGCGGAAAAACTCGCCGACGACATCGAGAAGCGATTCGGGCACACCGGACAGGTCGAGCGGATGCGCGCCGAGATCATCAAGGCAAGAGCGACGACAACCGAACAGAAGATCGACGCCGCACTGGGACGAATCGGAAAACTTATCGAGTCCCGCGATTGGTCGCAGGCATCGCGCCAGACCCGCCGACTGATGCAACTGCTCCCGGATAACCCCAAAATCGCCGCGCTTGAGCAACTCATCAGCGACGCTCGCACAAAACATAAACGCGACCTGCTCGAAGAATACGGACAGGCCACCAAAAGCGGAAATGTTGACCGCTCTATAGAACTGCTGCGCGAACTGGACAAGTACCTCACCCCGCCCGAAGCAGCCGCCCTGGCCGAATCCGCTCGCGGCGTGTTCAAGGCCAAACTGCACAACTTCGGCGTACAGTTCGCTATTCGCGTTACCGACCAGAACTGGAACGGCGCTATCGACATAGGTCGGCAGATCATAAGAGATTACCCCAACAGTCGAATGGCGCAGGAAGTCCGACAGAAAATGTCAACCATGCGTACACTCGCCGCCACTAAACAAAAAGAAACCGGAGCAGAATAATCGCTGCCACGCTTACCAAAAGGGAGATATTCTATTGAAACGGTTGGGAATTATCCTTTTGGCGGCGATCTTCTGGGCGTCTGTTCGCCTGCCCGGAACCACAACAACCAATCCTGTGTCAGAACCGACCACCACTACAATACCGACCGTCAAGTTCTCCGTCGCCACCTATAACATCAACTACGGAAACGTGAACCTCAAAGAAGTGGTCAAAACAATCCGAAAGTCCGACGCCGATCTCGTCTGCCTACAGGAAACCAACCGGAAGTCCGAAAAACGCCTGCGACGGGCATTTCGGCGGAAATATCGTTACAAGTATTTCCGAAGCGGTCAGGCGGCGGGCGGTTTCGGCATCCTGTCGAAGTCGTCCATCAAAAAAATACGATACCTGCCGCGAAAGCACGGGTACTTCGGAACGCTCCTGTTCCGCACGAAACTGGGCTCAAAAGAGGTTCAGGTCGCCGACATCCATTTGCATCCGACAGTCCCCCGGCAGGGCGAAAAGGGCTTCGACTTGTTGAAACTGTTCTGGCGAACCGAGTCTATACGCGCTCGCGAAATCAAACACATCCACGACAATCTGGATAAAACTCTGCCGACGATTCTCATCGGCGACTTCAACAGCCCGCCGTACATGAATGTTCCGATCTTTCTCGCCAAACGCGGTTTTGTGGATAGTTTCGCTTCGGTTACACCCGGCGCTAATACGCATACAACCTGGCGCTGGCGGTATCGGAACGTGGAATGGAAGTTCCGCCTGGACTACATCTTCCACAACGCCTATATCAAAACGCTGGCGAGCAAAATCATCAAGTCCGACGCGTCCGACCACTACCTGGTAACCAGCACGCTGACATGGAACCCGAACCCGACGACGAATCCAACGTCGGGACCAGCATCGAAACCATCCGTCATCCGACATTGAAAATCGCCCACAGTGCCCGTCAACTCACGTGGCGATTCGTCCTTCTTCCGACTCGCGCTGCGGGCGGCGAACTTCTCTGGCGTTGGCGATAAGGTCAGCCAGCATCTTGTCGTATCTCGCGGCGCTGACCGGCAGTTTGACCTTTTTGCCAAGATACCCCGACAGGTAAATCGCGTTAATGGTCTCCTGCGACCAGAGTCCGTCGGCGGCGGAGACGAGCATTTTGGCTTTTTTGCGGGTAAGGACGGCTTCGGCGAACATCTTGTGAATCAGCGACGGGTCGTCTTCGCCGACCTCCGGGAGCGGTTGATCATGGACCTCCGGCCCGGCGTATGGGTCGGGTCCTTCGTAAGTGTGGGCGAAATCGATCAGGTCTTTTTCGTATCGGATGTATCGCGTGAACTTTCCGCCCTGGAGCGTTATCGCACCAGCCGTTCCGAAAACCTCGATCCGACGGATGTCTCCGTGCGTAGCCACACTGACGTTAAGGATGAACTGGACCCCATTGGGGAAAACGCCCGAAGCCGAGGCGAAATCCTCGGCCTGACTGCTCTGGTGATAAAGATTGGTCCATCGCCCGACAAGTTCAGTCGGCGCAGCCCCGGTAGCGAGATAGCACATCATGTCTATCTCGTGCGGAGCCTGGTTAATCAGCACGCCGCCGCCCTCGTCGGCCCACGTTCCTCGCCACCCGCCGAGCGAGTAATAGTAATCGCTCTTGTAGTACGAACCGGTAACGCGAATGCTGAGGATTTTACCCAGTTCGCCGGAATCTATCATCTGCCTGGCCTTCCGGATGGCAGGATTGGCCCGCGCCTGGTAGTGGATCCCACCGATGCGACGCTTGCGATTAATGGCCTTTACCAACCTGCGAGCATCGGCGGGCGTGGCGGCAAGGGGCTTCTCGGTCATTACGTCCTTACCGGCCTCGACGACGGCGATAACGCACTCGGCATGGAGCGGATGGGCGGTAGCGACGATTATCGCATCCACGTCGTCGCGGGCCACAAGTTCGCTTACCTGCGTCGTGCCGAAGATGCCGAGTTTCTCGGCCTGGTTTCGCACCCGCGATTCGTTGATGTCGCACACTGCCGTTAATTCGTACGGGCCTTCGCCCCTGGTCAGTATGTCGGCGTGATAGTTTCCGATCAGACCGGCCGATCCGATAATTCCGAAACGAACCTTCCTGTTACTCGCCACGTTACTTGCTCCTGAAAAGTGTTTTTGGCAACAGAGCCTATAGTCCAAGCACGCTGTTGACGACGAGGTCCTCAATGTTCGCTTTATATGGACCCGACCAGTTGTAGAAGAAGTAGGTCTCGGCTTCGTATCCCTTCGCCCTCAGGATATCGCTTGAGGGGATGTATCCCGACCAGCCATTGGTATAGCCCAGCACCATAACGGAGTGGATGTCCCATGATTCCGTCGAGTTTTTGCCCATATTGGCGCTCAGTTGCTCTTTTATTCTTAGTCCGATGCGAACGCAAGGCTCACCCTGAAGGGCGACAAGTCGGAACCGCTCGCCAATTTTGACCTGCATGATTTCGTACTGCCGGGTGGTCGGAATCTCGCCGATCGTACCGTCGGCAATCCTGGCCGACATGAACTCACGCCACGTATCGACGACATCACCATGCACCCCTTTGGCGTTTGCGACCTCCTCGGCTGACGGCGGACCTTCCATGGGAAGATCAATCGTCGCAGCAGCGGTAGTGATTTGACCGGCGGCTTCTTCCATCGGAGTCTGCTCTATAACGCGAGTTACTTCTTTTGCCAGTTCCCACCCAAGCCCGGCGGCTACCGCCGGCGGGATGCCGTACATGAACTTGCAATTAGGATTAACGTTATACGGTTTAATCTCACCGGCGCAGCCCTGGGCGAACAGGGCAACGCATCCTTCGTAACGGTTTTCGATAATTTCCTCGGCAAAGCCCGGATAATCGTTGCCTATAAGGCCCGAGCCTATCGCGCTTGCGTGGCAAGCGTAGCTCATGACCACAGACTTGACACTGCCGTCTTCTCTGACGGCTTTGAGTACTGCGACCTCCGGGTCCACTTCGCCCCAGGGATTACCGCGCCAGACCGGATACCCTGCGGGATTTCGCCGACGACGGTTGATGGACATGTGAAGGTCGCCTCGTCCGAAATAGAGGTTTACCGGTTCGGTGTCAGCCAATGCGCCGGAGACGACCTGGACTATCCGTTCGACGAGTATTTCCTGATATTTCTCGACGTCCAGTCCGAACTGCTTGAGCGGTTCTTCGCGCACAGGTCCGGTGTGGGTATGCGAGACGCACAGAAGCACCTGGTCGGCCCCCAGAGAGGTTTCGCTCTTGATCCCTTCACGTATCTGCTCCAGTATGTCTTTGATGCTGATAACATCTATGGAAACTATCACCAAAGGTTTTCCATTTTCGCCTTCCAGTGCGAGGGCTCTGACGAAGATGTCGTGATAGAACCCAGCCGGTGGGGGAATGCGACAGGACGTTACCTCTTTGGGGTCTGCTCCGGGTGAAATACAAATACGGCATGTTCCGCACTTCAGCATGAATCTATCTCCTTGTCTGTTTTTTCGTCCACCGATACTGGTCCATCGGGGTCAGTATCTCCGGTGGTGTTTCCTTTGTCCTGTCATACATATACATAACAACATAGTCAAGCCATCCGTCTATCGGGCTTTTGAAGGTGAAGTTCCCGTCGGATACATCCTTCGAGAAATACCTGGCTGGGAATTTGGTCTTTCCGTCATACTTGAAACCCTGGTCGTATTTCTTTTCCGCAACCCTGGCCGTCATCCGCCATCGGCCCGGATACGGCGGTTTCCATCGGCTTGTGTAGGTCCGGCCCTTCTTTATGGTCTTGTCCACATGTTGCCTGTGCCAATTATTCGGATAGACCAGCGCGCCCAGCACAACGCCTCCATTCTTTCCGAATTTCGCCCAACTCGATGTAATACATCCGGGCCACTTCCTCGGTATGTCAAGCCCGCCCCATTTTCCGGGACTGCACCACATCGTATCTCCCTTTGGGCCGCTGTCGTTCAAGAACCACGGGGCTGCCTCCTTGAAAGGCGCCGTCCAGGTGAAGACCCACATGCAGGGATTGGTTCTGTTCTCATAGAAGGATATAATCATCTTTCCGTCCGGTGCGTTCGGTCGGCCTGGGGGGTCCCTCAAGGAATCCACCACAAAGTCATTCCCGCCTTCAACAGGAGCGAGGGCCATTCTGACTTTTCCATGAATGCCCTGTTCCGTGGCGTTCTTGACTCCTTTGACCTCAAACCAGGGCTTGTTACGAGGAAAACGGTAGGTAGTTGTTACCGATTTACCGCCCTGATGCTCGACTACGATCTCATGAGGCGTGTTCTTAAGAACCTTGAAATACTTTGGCGGCGTGTGGCCGTAGTTTCTTCGGCCGCTGGGATCAACATGGACCTTATAAAGGACGTTTCTCCATATCCGGGGTTTTCCGTCCACTTTTCCGTGCAGCGTTATAGTCCGGTAGAAGTACAGATAGAAGAATTCGTTCTCTATTACCGCGTCACCCTTGAATTCGTGGTTCGTCTTGCCGTAGGGAACCTGCTTCCACAATTGTCGTTTGGCATAAGGCCTGAAGGCGTTGTGCCACGGGTGTTTTTCGCCCACATCCCAGAGTTTCACGCTTGGCGGGGTTTTGATTTGTCCCGGTCTGCTCTTTGACGCTTCTTTCGTGTTTCCATAAGCGCCAATGTTCACGCGGTTCCCGTTCGGGGTCGGCTCCCACGAAAAATCGGTCTTCGGGTCGCCGGCGTCGATGCACGGGCTTTGCGCCGCATCCTTTACCCATTTTTTCGCCTTCGGGTCCCATCGGCCTGTCTTGCTCTTGAGATGGAAGTCGCCTTTAGTCGGGTCGGCAAATAAGGGGTCAACGGAAATATCGCCAGGCCCGGCGTCGCATCCGTTGTATTTGCCCTTTGTATTGTTCCAGATGTCGTTATAGCCGAGAGTGATTTTGCCGGCCAGGCGATTGATCCCAAACCCCTTGTTGTTCGCGATCATATTGTTGGATATGTTTACAGAGGAAAAATGTTCACTGTCAGTTCTAATACCGTCGCCGTTGTTGTTGTAAACTACATTGTTCACTATATCCACATTACAGTTGGGATGTTTTCGGCCATGCGGCAATTCCGACATCCAAATGCCGGGGCCTTTGCAATTGTATATACGATTGTTCGCGATGAGCACATTGTGAAATCGGCTTTGAACCCTTGACTTGATGCCTGCCCGCGTTGTTCCGGTTATCGTGTTGTTGATTACTATTGAATCATGCACGCCCGATGAAAAATATATAC
>JAUVIQ010000032.1 GCA_030592655.1 Planctomycetales bacterium
GCCCGAAGGTCATCTGCTTGTCGATGACCGGAACGAGCCTGCCGAAGTCGTCCGGGTCTTTCACCTCGTCCGGTGTCACGTTCGCTTCGTCCAGGATGCGCCTGTAGGCCGGTACCTGCTCGGCGGCGCGATGAAAAGCCGAAATAACGGGGTGTTCGGAAGTCATATTTATGTCCTCAAGTATCCACGGGTTTTGTACAGGTGCGTCGGTCAGGGTCGGTCCTGCGGTCGGAGATGATACGTCCGTCGAGGAATTCAACTACCCTGCCGGCGCGGTTGGTCAGTTCGTGCTCGTGTGTAACCATGAGTATGGTTACACCAAGTTGTTCGTTTAATTCACCCAGCAGTTGTACGATGCCTTGGCTGGTCGCTTGATCCAGGCGGGCGGTAGGCTCATCTGCAAGCAATAGTGCCGGCTCATTGACCAAGGCCCTTGCGAGATTGACTCGCTGCCTCTGTCCGCCTGATAGTTGGCCGGGTTTGTGTTTCATGCGATCACCCAGCCCTACCTGCTCCAGGAGTTCTTCAGCCCGACGGCTTGCCTGCCGGGTTGAGCGGCGTGCAATCCGGGCCGGTAGAGCGACGTTTTCCAACGCCGTCAGGTGCGGCAACAGCAGGTCGTCCTGAAAGACGAACCCTAGGTGCCTGTTTCGGAACCGGTTCAGCGCGCGGGGGTCCAGGCGATGCACGTCCACGTCCTTGATTAAAACGCGTCCGCCGGTGGGCGCATCAAGGGTGGAGATGATGTTCAGGAGCGTTGTCTTCCCCGCTCCGCTTGGCCCGATCAGCGCCAGGAACTCTCTTTCGGCCAGTTCCAGGTCGATGTCTCGCAGGATGTGCAGCGGTAAGTCTCCGCCGAAATGCTTGTCCAGGTTTTCCACTTTCAGCAGCATTTTATCGTCCGAAAATAACCTCGGCAGGGTTCAGTTTTGCCGCACGTCGCCCGCTCCATAGAGCCGAACCGACCATCATGACTGCCGCAAGGGCGCAGGCCACTACAAACGCTTCCGGCACCGGGTGAGTAGCGTAGGAACCGATGCCGTACGTCTCCTCCGACACCGTGTATGGATGTTCCTGCTCATAGGCCATTACTCCCAGCACCAGCGTACAACCGATGATCGTTCCGACGACCCAGATGAACATGGCTTCGAGCAGCAGGATTATCTTCAGGGATGCTCTCGAAGCCCCCACTGCCCGGAGAATTGCCAGTTCCTTTTGCCTGTTGAAGACGAACATGCTGAATACGTTGGCCATTCCCACCGACGCGACCAGCGCCACCAACACGTTAATGAAGAGCGTTACACGATTGACGGTGGCGATTTCAGCCAGCAGGGATGCGTTGTCGTCCATCCAGTCGCGGACCTTGTTGTTCATGCGTCCCTCAAGGGCCGAACTTACCGTCCCTGCCTCCTCGATGTCCCGGCAGCGGACCGCCAAGGCCGATACCTCGTTGCCCATGCCGAACATGCGCTGGGCCGTTCGAAGCGACACGAAACCGTGGTGCATGTCCTTGTCGTAGTAGCCGGAGCGGAAAATCGCTTTTACTCTCATCAGTCGGCGCGTCTTTGGTGTTGCGATGTGTATGTGTTCGCCGGTGTGGATGCCCAGTTTTTCGGCCATGCGAAAACCAATGGCGATGTCGGATGGTCCTAGTTTGGGTACGCGGTTTTGCGGGAAGTGGGTGGCGATGTTGACGACGCGGGAGTATTGTTCGGGCTCGATACCCTCTATTACCGCTCCCAGATTGACGTTTCCCCTGCTAATGGTGGCGTCTTCCTTTACAAAACCTGCCACGGCAACGACCCCCGACGTTTTGGATGCCTGGGCGGACAGGGCGCGGCGACCGGTGAGGTTGCGATGACGTGGAAACGTCCGGTCAGTAAAGGCCAGCACCGCGCTGTGCCCGTACCGATTCCGAAGAGCATGGTCCATCTGCCCGCGGGACTTCTCCGTAGGCCAGATCGTTACGTGGGCGGAGTTTTGTTCGATGGACCGGTCGATCAGGTCGTCGTAAAAACTGGACATCGTGCTGGGGATATACACCATCACAAGAACTGCCAACCCAAGCCCCCCGATCATGGCGGCCGTATGACCGGGATGACGGGCCAGGTTGCGATGCGCCAGATGTAATTCGTATGGCAATCTCATGGTCTATTATTGCCGGAGGCGAACAACGTCGCCAACCTTCAGGTCGGACTTGACTTCCACCCATTGACCGTCACTTATGCCGACGTTAACCCGGCGGCGTACGAAGGAGCGTCCTTCCTGGACCTGTACGACGGTCTGACCGCTACGTTTTTCAACTGCACTGGTGGGGATGCGGATAACGCTGTGGCGTTCCTGTCCGATAAGTGCGATATCGACGGCCATTCCGTCCATCAGGACAACGGTGGGGGTCTCGGTGAGCCTCAGCAGCACCGTTACCGTGCCGCTTTCCGGGTCAACCCTTGGCAAGATGTTCTCGACGACGGCTTCGAGAGGACAGTTTGGATATGCGTCAGCCAGCACACGCGCCTTACTGCCGGGCTGAATGTCAGGTAGCTGGGCTTCCTGGGCTTGAGCACGAATCTCGATGTCTTTGATATTGTCCAGTCTAATCAGCACCTGTCCCGGAGAGACAATCTCGCCGACGTTGACGTATTTAGCCGTTATGATTCCGGCGTGTGGCGCGCGGAGTGTGTATTTCTGCCGGAGTGCGTTACATCGCCGGACTTCCGCTTCAGCGAGACTCACCTCCGCTTCGGCGCGGGCGATCTGCTCCGGACGAGTACCTGCCAGCAACAGGTCCAATTGCGCCTGGGATCGCCTTACTTCTGCTTCGGCTATCTTCAATTGCTTGACCACCAGGTCGAATTCAGACTGGGTGGCTGTGCCATGTTTAAGCAGGTTGGCGATTTTCTTATGGTCTGCCTAGATGAAATTCAAGCTGACGTCGGCCTGCTTGAGAGATTCTTTGACCTTGGTGATTTCTTCGGTCCGCGGGCCTGCCTTAAGTTCGGCAAGATACTGCTTGGCGCAATCCACCCGCGAGCGGGTTTTGGCACAGTTGGCCGCGATGACGCTGTCGTCCAGTTTCACGAGGACGTCGCCCTTGGCGACGTGTTGTCCCTCGGTAACCGCAAGGTACCTGATTGTTGCGACGGTTTCGGCGGATATGGCGGTTTTCTGCCTGCTCCGGATAGTTCCGGAAACGGTAACACCGGACAAAAGGTCGCCTGCATCCACCGTATGGGTATCGGCACTGGCGGTACCAAGACGGTGAAACCACCAGACCGTTGAGATGATCGTCCCCACAATCAGCAAAGGCAGCAAAATACGTATGGTATTCTTATTAATCATGTCAAATCCGCCAGGATAGAACCGTTTCACTCACCTGCCAGATAGAATCGGTTATCGGCAGGGGCCAATTGAGCAATAACTCTGCCCGTTCGGAACGCTAATGTTCCGGCGAGTGGGCAGTTTTTTACGGAATTACGAGGGACTCAATAGTGCTGGTGTACTGGCCCGGACCGACTCTGGAGACGTCGCCGAAACCCGCCAGCCACTCCCCGTTCCCCTGTTGTGTGCAGTGCTTGAGAATGGCCTGAAAGATAGGCCATTCGTCGCCGTCAACCTTTTCCACGCGGATGATTATTTGACTGCCGGGGCTGCAAGGCAGGTTAGCGGAAAGCTTGATGCCCAGACCGCCCTCGGACCAGTTAATCAGTTGTCCGCTCTGAACAACGGACCGATCCCCATGGGCAAGGCTCTCTGCAGGCCATAATGAAACCATGATGTATGCCGACGGATCGACATCGTATCGGGGATGGCTGCGCCTGTTAAGCGAAAGTATCCTGGCGGGGCGATGCACAACCAGACCGTCAACGCGCCGTGTCGGATATAATTGGAACTGGCAGTGATCAAGCACCGTGGTTCTCGCCTGCAGCAGGAATTGTCCCATGGAGAAGGTCATTCCCATCTCCCACCCGACAGGAACGCAGACTTTGCGGTTCCTGGAGACCGGTACGTCCAGGATCAGGCGGTCCGGACCGGCGGCGCCCAGGAATCGGCTGCGGAGTCGCCCGTCGGTTTTCGGCGTAACCGGTTTGGATATCAGGTACACTCGAATACGGCGCGCAACCGCCTCGAGGAACGTAACCTCTGTGAACGACTTGCTTTGTCGCATAGCCATGAATACGAATCTCGTTAGCCCCGCTCATGCCGGATGCTACCGGTCCTTCCGATAACATCGTTGAACCCTAGATTTATCGGTTCACTAAAGGCAATGGTTCAGTAATGCAAACTTGTTGTTTCCCGTCGGCGAGACTGACTCGATTGGCTTCCGTTACCGGTTGCCGTCAAATTCCCGCTTAAGGGAAAAACGCTGCCGGCTGATAGAATAATTATGGAAGGAGTGTACATTCCGGCTGGAAATGACGATAAAAACTACGATGTGCCGGTTGCAGTTTTGTAGTAACGGGTTGAAATTCCAGACTTTATAAATTCTAAAACTTGTGTTATACTCATTAGCCCGGATATCGACAATGAGGGGTGAAATCTGTTGGCAGATTTAGGCAACGGGGATGAGCGATAATCACATGGAACGCTTTGGTAATCGGGGTAACCGGCAACGAAGGTCCGCCGAACTATTGTGGAGAAATGCTATGAATACGAGAACCGGAAGTTTTCAGATTGTAGTTCTTGGTTGTGTACTGGCCTGCTTTGGGCTGACGGGATGCTATAATGCCGACGAGGTCAAGGCCTTTCTCATAAAGCCGAGGTCTCCGGTTTCGGGTGTCGAGTATCGTGTGTACCCTCCGGACGTCATTTCAATCAGTTCCGCCCACGTGCCTGAAATTAATGGGGTGCAACAGCAGGTTCGTCCGGACGGAAAAATCAATCTCCTGTTGCTGGGCGAAATATTAGTGGCAGGAAAGACTCCCAGCGAGATTGAGAAGGCCCTGACGGTTGCGGCGAAGGACTACTACGAGCAGGTGGATGCGACCGTACAGATTGTAGGGTACAATTCTCAGAGGTTCTACGTTTTCGGCCAGGTAAGTAGTCCCGGGCCGATGTCCTGGACCGGTCACGATACGCTTCTGGACGTGCTGGCGATAGTCCAACCGACTCCTCTGGCCTGGCCTGAGAGGATACTGTTGGTTCGTCCTGCAAGACCGAAGGAAGGCGGATACGCCACGAGTCAGCCATCGGGTAAGTATTGTAGGGAAGGTGTACATCCCCCCATGAAAGACAATCCCGCCTACAAGATGACGATTAACCTGATGGCCATGGTCAAGTCAGGCGACATGGCGAATAATATTCTGTTGATGCCCAACGACGTGATTTACGTACAGGCCAACCCGTTCGCAAAAGTGGGGTTAGCGATTGAGAAAGTCATGTTCCCTGTACGCGCGGCGACGGACGGGCTCGGCGATTTCAGAGAATTGATCGACCATGCGAGATGGATTAAGGAAGGTATGCCGAAAGACGAGGATTACAGGACTGGGACGCTCAGAGTTCGATAGTTTGACGTGTGAACGGCAAGGGCTTTCGCATGCGCCAGGGTCGAAGAGACGATACCTGAAGAGTCCGAAAGAAAGACGTTGCGCGTGCCCGAAACTGTGCTGGATGTCACCGACACCGGGCAATGAAGTAAGAAGACCGTGATGGCTGAAAAAAATGGCTGAGACATCAAACAAAAAGACGCCGCGAGATGCTCTGCGTTTAGTTTCCCGCCGCTGGCGGTTGTTTCTGCTGGGTGCGTCGCTATGTGCAATTGCTGTGATGCTGGTGGCACATCGCGTTTCGCGAAAGTACACCGGCACGACCAAATTCGAGCATCGCAGAGACGTAGCGGCTGAGGGTATTCTTGAGAGAGGGAGCGAATCGTTCGAGTCGATCAGGTTGTCGATACAGAACGATCTCGCCAGCCGGGGTGCCGTCGCTGAAGTCGCCGAAGAACTTGGTCTTCTGCGGAAATTGCCTCGTGACTCCGAACACAGACTGACCCGCTCCGGGGAGATGGCTAAACAACAAATCGCCAAGGGTCTTATGAAGGACATAAAGGTCGTCTTCCGGACACGCTCACCCAATATGGACCGCGTCTCTGTCAGCGTAACGCATAACGATCGGAAACTTGCCGAGCAGATTCCCAATGTCCTTGTGAAAAACTACAAAAACTACCTCTTACAAGTGACTAAGCGTAGCCTTACGAACAGTAGTAAGTTTCTTGAAACAGGGGTTAATCGGTGCGAGTTACGTTTGGCGGAGATCACGAACGAAAAAATCAGATTCGAAACCAAACACGCCGGTATGATGCCCGAAACCCCAGGCGCACTGTATGATCGCCTCCAGGGCATCGATGATAATCTCGACACCCTTGAAAAACAGCAGAAAGCGGACGGATTGAAGATAGTACGCCTAAAAGCCCAACTTGCGGCATTAGGAAACCCGACTATCCCTGTAATTGCACCGACCACTCAGCCTGCCGACCGTTCAGCCAGTCAACCGACCACTCAGCCTGCCGACCGTTCAGCCAGTCAACCGACCACTCAGCCTGCCGACCGTTCAGCCAGTCAACCGACTACCCAGCCTGCCGACCGTCCATCCGGTCAACCGACCACTCAGCCAGCCGGTCAGCCTGTGGAGTGGGTACAGGAACTGAATCCGGAAAAGAAGCGGCTGGAGGATCAACTGTGGGGGTTCAAGGAGCAGTTGGCCAACGCTATTGCCCTCAGCCACATGACCAATAAGCACCCGACCGTAATAACACTCAGGGCGAAGATTGCAGAGTTGAAAAAACGGATTGAGAAGGAACCGGAGTGGATTATGGTACGCAAAACGACAAGGAAGCCAGACAACTCTATCGCCCGACGGTTGGCTGCCCAGATGATACTTGCCGACATTGCGGCTGCGTTGTCTGAACTGGAAGCCGCTGCTAAAGAAAAGGAGCGTCTTCTGAAGCGGCGGGAGACAATTCAAGTACTTATGTCAAACTTCGCTCCTGTTCGACAGGAATACGTGCAGATCATTGAAAAGGTAAAAAAGCAAATAGGAGAACGTGATCGCTGGCGGAAACGACTCACAGAGGTTCAAATGGCCCTCGATGCAGAAATGAAAGGCCGACGTACACATCTGAATGTGCTCCAAACCGCTGAGGAGCAGATTCTGCCGTCGTCTCCGAAGTTGTTAATGGTGCTTGGTCTTGCGATCATAAGTGGCTTGGGCATTGGCGGCCTGTTGGTATGGGGGGCCAACCATTGGGATCAATCTGTTACCACGACCGACGACGCAAGAAAATACTTCAATATACCTGTTTTCGGCGCTACGAGAGAAATCACTTCCAGCTGGCAACGCACCAAAAGGCGGGCGAAGCGATGGATTCTGACCCCGATCGTGATGATTATCGTCCTTGTCGGTCTGGCGGCGTCCGGGCTGAGTATTACGCTGTGGCTGGAATACCCTGAAAAAACGTATGAAGAATGGAAGGCTGCACCGATTAGTTATGTCTCTGACTGGGTTGAGGATAAAGCCAAGGAAGTGTCGAAGTTGTTTTAAAAGGACACAGGATGTACCTGGAATTTTACAAGTTGAAAGAATTCCCCTTCTCCATCACATGCGAGGAGAAGTTCTTTTACGAGAGCGCCATTCATGCCGAAACCCTTGCCAATATGATGTACACCGTTCAGCAGCGAAAGGGCATGGTCCTGATCACGGGCGAAGTCGGCGCTGGCAAAACATTCCTCGGCAACATGCTTGGGGCGCGTCTCGGGGCGGGATGCCTGACTATCCAGATGCAAAATCCTCCTCAATCGGCCAAGCAGCTCGTTCGAGCCGTGGCTGCACACATCGGTGTCAATGTCCGCTCTTCTGCAGACAAGCAGTCCCTGGTGGAAGAACTTGAGCAGCATCTCATTCGTCTGCATAACCGAGGCCGCCTGGTGGCGCTGATATTGGATGAGTCTCAGGATTTACCGGCGGTGTCGCTTGAAGAAATACGCCTTCTTTGGAACTGGGAGAACAAAGGTCAGAGACTGGTTCAGATTGTTCTGATCGGCCAGCCGGAATTACGCCAAAAACTTAAGGAAGCCAAGTGGGAACCCCTGCGGCAGCGAATCGTTTTGAGTTATCATCTGGGCCATCTGTCTGCCGAAGATACTTGCGGGTATATCGATCACCGTATCGCAGTGGCGTCGGACGACGGTTGCCTGGCCGAATTCACTCATGAGGCGAAGGCAGACATCTACGCTGCGACGGACGGTATTCCACGACTGATAAATGTCCTTTGCGACAACGCGCTGTTGGTGGGATATGCAAAGAGTATCCACCTTATTGATAAACCGATCATAGCCGAAGTGCTCAGAGACATGACCTGCTGGGGATTGCGGGTTCCTGACCCACAGCCGGAGCCGTCGAAGAGGAATGAGACGTCCATAGCAACACTGGAGTGAGATGTGGCTAACGTATGGAATGCAATGAAGAAGCACGAGGCCGAACAGGCCGAGCAGGTCGAGCAGGGAGGCGGTACGCCGCCTGGGTCTGGACACGGGCCGACCCCTGGGCGGAAAAACGAGCCGATTGTCGCACAAATCAGCACGAATGGACGATTATCCGAGCTTCTGGTGGTACATCATGACCGCGGTGGAGCAATTTCTGAAGAATATCGGTCTATGCGCACCAACCTGTTGGCTCAGCACAAGAACGAGCGATTTTGCTATCTGATTACCTCGTCCAATGTCGGTGAGGGGAAAACGATTACCTGTTTGAATCTGGGTCTGGTGATGACCGAACGTGTAGATTGCCGCACGGTTGTCATAGACTGTGATTTGAAAAAGGGCAAAATGTCCGGTTTGCTCGGCGCTAAGGCTTCTCCGGGCATGGCGGATTTGCTTCGCGGTTCGGCGACGCTGGCCGAATGTATTCAGCCGACTTGCTGCAGCAACCTGTTTTTTGTCCCTGCGGGCAAGGTGAAATCGGACGAGGTGGGCGAATTAATTGGGCGGCCTGAATTGGACGATATCGTCAGTGAACTGCGGCGCCGGTATGACTACGCCATCTTCGATACTCCGCCAATCAATGTCGCTTCGGATGCGGGGATACTCGGTAAGGCTGTGGGAGATGCCCTGCTTGTAGTTCGAATGAACAAAACCCGACGAAAGTCTATTGAGGAATCGATCCGTCTGCTACACGCGGCGAACGTCAAACTGTCCGGAATCATACTGACCCATCACAAGTATTACATTCCGAAATATCTATACTATAAGGTTTAGTAGTACGGGCTTTACCAGCGGACGAGAGTGATTAAAATTGGCACATCACAGATTATCCAAGTCAAGGCCTACGTTGAGGCAGATGCCGAAGCATGGCAAAAGTATATACGCGCGCATCCGTCAGCCACAGTCTTTCACATGATGGCATGGTGTCGGGCCGTTGAGAGAACGTATGGTCATCGGCCCATGCACCTGACGGCATGGTCCGGTGATTGCCTCGTCGGCGTGCTTCCTCTTTTTCTGGTCAAGAGCATTTTTGTAGGACGGGTGTTGGTTTCCGTGCCCTATGCGACGTATGGCGGGATTTTGGCCGATTCGGATGAAGTAACCGACTCGCTTCTGACAGCGGCTGAAAATCTCTCGGCCGAGTCGAATGCGGAGTACCTCGAACTGAGACACCGGGACGAAAATAACCTGAATTTGCCAGAAATCGATCGGTATGACACCTTCCGTAAACGACTACCGGACAATGCCGATGATGTCCTTCCATCTTTTCCCAAGAAGACGCGTGCCGCAGCCAGGAAAGGCCTGAAGGTACTGACGGTGGAGATAGGGTCTGATCTGCTTGATCCCGTGTACGACTTATACTCCTATACGATGAGGAGGCTTGGGTCGCCTAACTTTAAAAGGCGACTTTTTCACGAACTCCGGAACGGCTACGGCGAGGACTGTGTGTGCCTGGTAGTGAAGGACGGTGGCAAGCCTGTAGCCGGCGTGATCAGTTATGTTTTTCGTGACGAGATAGTACCGTATTTTTCCGGGAGCCTGCCGGATGGTATGCACAAGAACGCTAATAATGTGATGTATCTGAAACTAATGGAATATGCAATTGAGCGTGGTCTGCGGTGGTTTGATTTCAACCGTACCCGAAGGGACAATCAAGGCCCGCATGCGTTCAAGCGATATCACGGTTTCGAACCTTCTCCTCTGCATTACCAGATATCGCTGAACAAGGCGAAAGAACTGCCCAATCTCAGTCCGAGCAATCGCAAATTCGCCCTGGCCGGCCGGTTGTGGCGGAAACTCCCGCTGTGTCTGACGCGCAGCGCCGGCGGGCGAATTACTAAGTGGATTCCGTAAAATTGATGAAATGATACAGGCGGGTAGCTCAGTTGGAAGAGCACCTGGAAATACACCCGGGAGGTCGCGTGGTTCGAACCCCGCCCCGCCTAGTGCCTGACTGTCAAGAACGAGGATATTGTGAAACGACTGTTGTTCATAGCGCATCGCGTGCCGTTCCCCCCGGACAAGGGAGAGCGACTGCGCGCGTTTCACGAGATACAGGCCCTCTCGCAACAGTTCGACGTTACAGTAGCGGCGCTGTCGCATAATCGCGCCGATGCCGCTGCCGCCGAAGAACTGCGAAAATCCTGTCTAAAAAAAATTCTTGTCGCACCGGCGGGGGGAAAGTGGGGGTTAATTCGGGGTGGAATCTCTTTGCTGACAGGCAGGAGCGTTACGGAAGGCTACTTTTATAGTCGGCGTTTGCAAAAATTGATCGCAACCGAGGCACGGCGCGAACCGTTCGACCTGGTTATGTGCTACTCTTCCGGCACGCTTCCCTATGGCCTGGGCGTCCCCGCATCTGCTCGCATTATCGACATTGTGGATATCGACAGCGCCAAGTGGTCGAGTTATGCAAACTCTGCCCGGTGGCCTAAGAGTTGGCTGTATCATCGGGAAGCCGCCGCTGTTGCCCGTCTGGAGCGACAGGCCGTCGAGCGGTGCGACGCCGTCCTGCTCGTAAGCGAGGCCGAGTCGGCTGCGATGGGCTTCGGTGGCGACAAGGTATTTGCCGTTTCCAACGGAGTAGATTTGGACTTTTTTCGACCCGATACCGTCGAGCCGGCCAACCCGGCTCCTGCAAGCCTGGTCTTTACCGGGACGATGGATTACCGCCCAAACGCCGAGGGGGTCTGCTGGTTCGTCCGTGAGGTCTGGCCTGAGTTGAAACGCCGGATACCGGAACTGACGTTTGTGATTGTCGGGCGAAATCCGACACGACCCGTAAGGCAACTTGCAAGAACTCCCGGAGTGAACGTAACCGGTTCAGTGCCTGACGTCAGGCCTTACCTCGTTGCCGCCGGAGTGGCCATCTGCCCGTTGAAAATGGCTAGAGGCATCCAGAACAAGGTGCTTGAAGCAATGGCCATGGGCAAAGCCGTCGTAGCCTCGCCAGCCGCCCTGGAGGGGTTGGAGGCCGAGGCGGAGAAGGACCTGCTGAAGGCCGATGCGCCTGACGAATGGCAACGGCATATCTTGAAATTGCTTACGGACGGCGAGTTGCGCGATCGGCTGGGCCGGTCCGCTCGAATATGCGTTGAAAATAAATACAACTGGGCGACGCGGATGGAGCCGCTCGTGTCGCTGTGCCGACGACTGATCCAGTCAAAGGCGGAGGATTCTGTCCGATGACGGGATTGACCAGGAAGGTGGTGTGGACTGTAACCTGCGCGTACGCCGCGCTGCTGGCCGGGGTGTGTCTGCTGCCTTCGGGCGACGGTGTGCTTGGCGGATGGGACGCTGCCATCACGCCCACCTGGCAAAATGCGCTGCACGTGCCGGCCTTCGCTGTTCTTGCGGCATTGGCGATCCTGGCTGCATCGGGTTCATTCAGGATTGGTCTTGCAGGGGTGCTGTGGATTACACTTGGCTGCTGTGCCTACGGCGTTTTGCTGGAATTAGCCCAGGCCGCTATCCCAGGCCGGACCGGTTCGCTGACCGACGTACTGCTGAACGCAGCGGGTGTCGCTATCGGCAGCCTGGCCGTGATGTGGTGGCGAAAAACAATCCGCCGCGCCGAACCGACACGAGCGTTGGTCGATACCGTTTCGGAAACCGGTAAACCGGCGAGGCTTGAGGCCAAATGATTAAAGGACGAACCATTCTGTGTTTCGCCGGCGGCTACGATGCCCCGCCGACGAATTGAGGACGCATTCTGTGGCAATTACAAATGTCTGCATGTTGGTAACGAATCGAGGCGTTGATGACCCTCGTGTATGTATGGAGGCTGAAGCCCTGGCATGCAGGGATTATAAAGTTACCGTTATAGGATGGGACCGCGATGCGGACAAAGACACCGACATCTGCCAGAACGGTGTAAGATTCCTTCGGTTGAAATTGCGTTCGACGCATGGCCGGGGAATTACCCAGCCTATTTATCTCGCCGGTTTCTGGCTGCGAGCTTTGTCTGTGATAAGACGACTTCGTCCGGATGTTATCCATTGCCACGACCTGGACACGCTTCCGGTTGGGTTGTTTTCAGCGGGGCGATTACGCGCCCGACTGATCTTCGATGCCCACGAAAACTATCCCGACATGATGGCGGGGCATTTGCCGTCATTTGCGGTCAGCGGTCTGCGCCGACTGGAGCGGCGGTTGGTTCCACGTTGCGATTTGGTTATCACCGTCGGGAACCGTTTGGCCGAGCACTATCGGAAGATGGGCGCCGGGAAGGCTGTTGTGGTGGGCAACTGGAAGGACCCTGCCGATTTCAAGTTTCCGCCTGATACAATCTCCCGCACCCGTCGGGAACTGGGATTGCCGGATGGCGTAATCGCAATCTGCTTTGTGGCGAACCTCGGCCCGGAACGCCGCCTTGAACCCCTCCTGGCCGCCGTCGCCGACGACAAGCGATTTGCCTGTGTTATCGGCGGCGACGGTCCTCAGGCCGAAATGGTGCGACATTATGCTGATACAAGCGATAATATCGCCTACCTTGGCCGCGTTGACCCCGAGCGAGTGCCGTTAATAACGGCTGCCTGTGATGTTGTCTATTATGGGTTTGACCAAAGCAATCCCAATGCTCAATGGAGTGCCCCAAACAAGCTTTACGAAGCCATCGCCGCCGGAAAGCCCGTTTTGACGGGCGACTTCGGCGAGATCGGCCAAACCGTTCGTGAGTCGGGGTGCGGCGTTATAGGCGACATGAACGCCCCTGCCGGTCTGACCGACGCCCTGAATCATTTTATCAAGCCCGGAGTTTTGACGGAGTTGGAACGCCGCGCCGTCCAGGCTGGACGTGTTTATTCCCGTAAGCAGGCAATTGTGATACTCTTGAATGCTTACAACTCCGTAGCGAAATCTGCACAGTGCAAACAACGCAAAAACGCCTGACCCATACTGAAAGGAATATGAGAATGCGAAAACACGCTTTGACAAACGGCTTTTTTCTTCTGACGTGCATCCTGCTTGGTGCGGTTGTCCCCGCGCTGGAAGCGCAAACGAAGGAGGCGGCGCCTCGCCCTATCTATGTGCTCTTTACCGTGGATGTGGAATCGTTTTCTGATGGCAGTCCGGAGCGGGACATCTGGGGGCGCGCACCGAACGAACCCCAAGAGCATGGCATCGGGCGGATGATGGATATCCTCGACCGCCACGGCGCCAAAGGCACGTTCTTCGTGAATATCTACGAAGCGCCGAAAAGCGGCGAGGACGTGATGGCTGAAGTGTGCCGCGTTATCCACTCCCGGGGACACAACCTTGAACTCCATACGCATCCTGGGCCAATGTTTGGGGCCAAGTTCAGTTACATGCAGTACGCCGACCTGGCCAAGCAAACGGAAATACTCAAGCGGGGCGCGGAACTTATCAAGGAATGGGCCGGGGTTAAAGTGGTCGCCCATCGAGCGGGTGGCTACATGGCCAACCTAGACACTATCAATGCCTGCAAGGAGACGGGCATATTTGTCGAGTTCTCCCACAACATGGGCTGGCCTGAGAGCGACCTTGGCCGGGAAGGCCTGACCGAAAACGCGCCGTTCGTCCGCGATGGCGTTCTTTGTGTGCCTGTAACGTGTTATATTCAGGCCAGTGCGGGTAGTTGGCGGTCTATGCGATTCCTTGACATCGAGTCCAGTTCGCCGCAGGAGGTCCGCAAGGTCGTCGCCGACCTGCACGCTAATGGCGTGCGAACAGCCGTGGTCATGCTGCACAGTTTCAGTTTTTTCCGTCTGGGAAAGCGCCATGATCGCGTCGAAAACACCCTTGACGAACTTGTTGCCGGCTTTGTCGCCGACCCCAACGTCGAAGTCGTAACAGCCAGGCAACTCTATGAAATCTGGCGGGCCGATCCCGACGCGCTGGTCGGGTCCGACTACATGCCTACGACCGGCTGGTGGATGACGTATTGCCGCGCCTGGCAGCGGCTTGGCGAAGGCTGGAAGAACATCGCCGTAGCCTTTGGCCCGCCGGTGTTTCTTGTACTTGTCATTGGCGGAGGCGTGATAATCCGGCGGCGTCGCCGACGTCGAAAAAGAAAGGCAGCCGCATGAGCAAGACCAGAACACACGCACGAAATCTTGTCGCAAACTGGAAACAATTTTATGAATAGCAATCGAGAAGAACGAAAGTCTGACGAGGCCGCGTTCTGGAATGCGGAAGTTACTCATCAAAAAGGCTTTAGGCGACATTTTTACACTGTAGTCAACGACTACCTTTGGAATCAGATGATGCGGCAGGTAGGTGACTTACGTAATCGGCGGGTGCTCTTTATTGGCTGTGGGACATCATCAGTAATAACCAGGGAGATGGCGGAACGCGGGGCCGAGGTGTGGTGTGTGGATATCTCACCTGATTCTATTGATCAACTGATGAAGCATCCCTTTGGGGCGCTACGCAGCAGAATTCATCCTGTTGTTGCCGACGCCGAAGATATGCCTTTTGAGGATGGGTTTTTCGATGTTGTGTTAGGCAAAGCCATTGTGCATCATCTTGACATAAACAGATTCATAAATGAACTTGAGCGAGTATGCGTTCCCGGCGCTTTAATTGTTTTTTCTGAACCGATGGGGACAAATCCTTTCATTAACATGTTCCGATGGCTGACTCCCAAGTCCAGGGTTCCGACGGAGCATCCATTAATGCCGGCTGACGTCAAAGATATTCAGAAGCATTGTGGGACGTTACACCGATGTTATAACTTTCTCTTTTCTATAGCGTCTTTTCCGTGGTTCTTTATGGGGTTTCATCGTGTTGGCCGTTTGGCCTTTGCGATAGGTTGTGCACTGGATCGTGTGGTCTTTGCCTTGTGTCCCCCGGCCAGGTGGCTGGCTTGGAACATAACGTTGTCGGCACGCTTACAAAAAAAAGGATAACGAATCGTCGCATGAGCAAAGCCCGAATATACGCCCGAAACCTCGCCGCAAACTGGATCGGCTACGGGGTCAATCTGGTTATGACGCTGGTTCTGTCATGGTTTGCCTTTCGCTTTCTCGGAGACATTCGCTACGGCGTGTGGAGCCTCATGGTGTCTCTGACCGGGTACATGGGGATGGTGGACCTCGGACTGCGCCCTGCGCTATATCGGCACTTCAACTGGTATCTTGGCCGTTGTGAGCCGGACAAGGTCAACGAGGTATTGTGCACCAGCCTGTTGTTCTTTATCGGGGCGGTTGGCGTTTTGTTCATTGCAGGTATGGTTATTAGCGCGTTCTTTGCGCATCTTTTTCCAAAGACACCAGTGGAATACCTTCCAGAGGTACGAATTGCCATAGTAATAGTAGCCGCCAATATGGGGTTTTCGATGATTGCCGCAGTCTTTGGGTCTTTACTCGACACGCATGAGCGCTATGACCTGCACAATGTGCTCACTGTGGCAGTAATGGTAGTCAGGACCGGCGGCACAATTACTGCGTTGGTCCTGGGTTTCGGATTGGTCGGGATGGCACTGGCGGGCGTAGCATCCACCGTTCTGGCCTGCCTCGGCGGTTACCTGATATCGAAGCGTATCTTCAAAGAAATGCGAATCCGCAGATCAGCCGTCAGCCGCAGCATGTTCGTTGAACTTATCCGTTATGGGATACCGTGTTTTTTCAGCGGACTTGGGATTCGCATAATTATGTACACAGGCGGACTGCTTATTGCCTGGCTTATCGACATGCCGTCGGTCGGATATTACTCCCTGGCCATGATGCTCCTGGAGTATGGCCGGACGCTTGTAGATAAAGGCAGAACCGTATTCACTCCGGAGATCCAACAGTCGATCGCTCGAGGGGATATTGCCGATCTTCGCTATTTTGTGCCCTTGGTGACCCGCGTAATGATGGGGTTTTCCGTACTTATTACGATTGGGATCATGTTTTTCGGGCATGAGTTCCTCGGAATGTTCTACGGACCGGCGGTGGGTGCTGCCGGCAGAGATGTGTTGCCAATATTGGGGATTGCATACCTGAGTTCATCCGCGAGCCGACCTTGTGTAGCCGTGCTCCTGGGCGCCGGTCGAGTGAAACTCCCGGCCGTCGTCGTCTTGTGCGAGGCCGTTATCAATGTAGGATTGACCATCTTGTTCCTTCGCGTCGCGGGACTGGGACTGCCGGGAGTTGCACTTGGGACAATGATTCCGATGTTTCTGCTGAGCGGTGTGCTGATGACAGTAGTGGGAGCCCGTCACATTCAGTTGAACCCAATGACGTTTGCCTTGCGGACCGCGGGGCGTTGGATCCCTACTGCCGGACTGTTTGCTTTGGTCTGTTTTTTTCTTGGACGATTGTCCGGTGTGTCCTCCTGGGGCTGGTTTTTTGGCAAAGTGGGAATCGCCGTTATTGCTTATGTCCCTGTCTTTTGGTTCCTGATCCTTCCGGATGATCAGAAAAGCCGGCTGCTTGAAAAGGTGAGGAAGCGGCGACATGTGCCGGAGAAAGCGGACAATTGAGAGCCACATTGCCGATGACGAGATGGGCAGAGCACAACGAAAGCCAACATTCTATTGACGAAGTACTATTGTTAACAACTCGACGAGTCCTGTTGACTGCATTAGTGGGAGAGGAATATGCCAGGCATATTTGGTATAATTCGGACCAAGCCAGCATCTGAAGATGTAATGGAGCGCGATCTTCAGGCTATGACAAGATCAATGCATCACCGTTCCTCTTATCGTACACGGACTTGTGTAAGAAGTCCAATTGCGGTTGGTCGTATTGGTCCGAGTTTTCTCAATCCTGAAGACCAGCCAATCTTTAATGAGAACCGACAGATGTGTATTGTATTCGAGGGGGAATTGTTCGCGCCGGATGACATTCGGAGACAGTTGGAAAAGGACGGGCATATTTTCAGGAGCGATTGTGATGCCGAGGTTGCACTACACGCTTTTGAGCAATATGGAACGGAAGGAATTGCCAGATTGGCCGGTGCATACGTTGGGTCAATCTATGATTTTGAGTTGAAGGCTTGCCGTCTGTTCACTGACAGGCTTGGTTTACGTGGATGTTACTACTACGTTGCGCCTAGTGGGGCATTTATCTTCGCCTCTGAGATGAAAGCAATTGCTGCTGTTGGGGATTTCTCTGGGACCGTGGATGACCAGGCTGTGGCTGAATTTCTGAACTGTGGTTACCCGTTCTTTGACCGCACGTTCTTCAAGGAGGTGAAATACCTTCCCAATGGGACCGTCTTGTCGTTCGAGAATGGGCGCCTCTCCTTGGACCAGTACTGGGATATGCCACGTCTAAAGCCGGATGCGAACTGGAAATTCGAGGATGCCGTTCATGAAGGAGCGGATTTGCTCGTTCAGGCTGTAGGTAGGCAGTTTCGTCAGGAGGGAGAAATCGGGGCATTTCTGAGTGGCGGCTTGGATTCTCGTGCAATTGTGGCAGCCGCGGCTGCCACTGGACATCGCATACCCACTTTTTCCCTTGGTTGTAGGAGAAATACGGAACAGAAATTGGCGGAGAGGGTTGCCGAGAGGCTGGGACTTGAAAACCACCAACTTGAGATCCCTCCGGATTTCCTTGTGAATTTTGGTGAAATCGGCACCTGGTGGACTGATGGGATGGTTCCGTGTACACACTTCTGCTGGTTGCCACAGTTAGGTCATATTGCAGAGCGTGTTGAATCGCTGATGAGTGGGTATCTCGGCGGTGTTCTCTATGGCGGATCTTCCCTTAAAGATATGGAGTTAAAGCAACTCCCTTCTTCCACCCAAGCCGAGTTGATTGCGGAGCGAACGGTAGGTCGATTCTCGCCTTTTCTTGAGATTGCGCTGAACTCGAGTTTCCTTAACGCCGCGCAACCGC
>JAUVIQ010000021.1 GCA_030592655.1 Planctomycetales bacterium
AACAGTTTCAAGGACACGCAGATTTCCGCTGCCATTGTCGGCGAGTATTACAGGAAGTTGATTGGCAGACTTGAGAGCGACGTTTTAATCGTCGGCGCGGGCCCGTCGGGATTGGTGGCTGCTTACGATCTGGCCCGAGCGGGCCTGAAGGTAACCATCATCGAAAAGCGGCTCTCGCCGGGCGGGGGTATCTGGGGCGGCGGGATCGGAATGAATGAAGTCGTCGTGCAGGATCAGGCCGTCGCCGTCCTGGACGAGTTCGGCGTTCGCCACAAGGCCGGTGAAAACGCCCTTCATACCGCCGACGCGGTGGAACTTGCCTGCGGGCTTTGCCTCAAGGCGCTCCAGGCCGGGGCTGTGATGCTGAACCTTATGACCGTCGAGGACGTCTGCGTCCGTGAGGGTAAAGTTACCGGCGTGGTGGTGAATCGCTCGATGATCTCCGGGGCGTTGCCGGTCGATCCCATCGTATTTTCAGCCGGTGCGGTCATAGACGCCACCGGACACGAAGCCGTAGCCGTCGAAACCCTCCGCAGGCGAGGCCTGCTAACCGACACTTCCGCCGATGGCCGGTTCGAAGGCCCGATGGACGCAGCCGCCGGCGAAGCCTTCGTAGTGGAGCGGGCCGGCGAGGTTTATCCGGGGCTATGGGTTACGGGGATGAGCGTCTGCGCGACCTTCGGCGGACCTCGGATGGGTCCCATCTTCGGCGGGATGCTCCTTTCGGGCAAACGTGTCGCCGAAATGGTGGCGAACTCACTCAAGTGAGTCGCGTTTGAGGGATTTTCTGCTGACTTTTATGTCGAGGATCGGTGTGCCGTCGATGGCGTCCAGGCTACGGACGATTAAAGTCGTGCCCTTCACCTCGATAAGTTCCACGTCGGTAACGGCTATCGGCGTCAGGCGGTCGGGCGTGCGTGAGGCGAACGGGCCGACCTCCTTGCCGTCCCACCCGCGATTGAAAACGGTTTTCACCGGCCTGGACTGGTGCAGGTTCCAGATAATCGTCAGGTGCGTCTCGTCAGCCAACGCCTTCATAAATCTCGCCTGGCCCGGATGCAAACGAATCTCTGATACATCTCCTCCGCTGGTTCCAAATCCGCTTTTGGCGCGATTCTTGTCGTTGACGACAATGCCGATGGGTCGGATCGTTATCGACTCGGCGTCGCCGCAGAGGCATTTGAGGCAGACGTTTTTACCATCGACGATTCTTATTTCGTCGGCGTTATACGCCAAGCCACACTCGCTGCATTTTTCCTGATAGTTGTTCTTGTCGGTCATTGTTGCGTCTTCCCTGCCAGGATTTCTTCCTGGCGCTGCTCGGTGAACTGATTCGTGTAGAGTTCGTAGTATTCGCCCTTCAGCCGAATTAATTCCGAATGCGTTCCTTCTTCGATAACCCTGCCGTCGCGGATTACCAGGATTCGGTCGGCGGAACGGATCGTCGAGAGGCGGTGGGCGATGACGAAACTGATTCTCCCAGCCAGGATTTTCGCCAGGCCATTCTGGATGAGGCGTTCGGTTTCGGTATCGACCGAGGAGGTGGCCTCGTCCATGACGAATATCTGCGGGTCGGCGAGTATGGCCCTGGCGAAGGAGACCAGCTGCTTTTGTCCCATAGAAAGTTTTGTCCCGCCTTCGCCGATTTCGGTATCGTATCCGTCCTCGAATTCCGTAATGAATTCGTGTGCGTTGACGATTTTCCCCGCCCACTCAACTTGTCCGTCGTTGGCCTGAAGGTTGCCGTATCGGATATTTTCGCGGATCGTTCCGCTGAACAGGTGCGGCGTCTGGAGAACGATGCCGAGGTTCGATTGCAGCCAGTGCAGGCTTCGCCGGCGGTATTCGACGCCGTCGATGAGTATTTCCCCGCTGGTCGGTTCGTAGAACCGGCACAGCAGGCTGATGATAGTAGTTTTTCCACCGCCGGTGGGTCCTACAAACGCGATGGTCTGGCCCGGCTTGACGGTGAGATTGAAGTCTTTCAGCACATCCTTGCCTTCTTTGTATGCGAAGGAGACTTTGCGAAACTCGACTGTCTCGATTTTCTCGGCCTGGCCGTCGATGGCTACGCCCGCCTGCGGGCCGGACTCATTGCGGGTTTCAATCGCGGAGCGAACTTCGGGCGAATCTTTGATTTCAGGTTCGGTTTCCAGAAGTCCGGTAACGCGTTCGGCGGCGGCCTGGACGGCCTGGGCCTCGGCGAAGAGCCTCGACAACTCGTGTATCGGGAACATGAAGATTCTGGCGCAGGAAATAAACAGAATCAGCGTCCCGATGCTCATTGACGTCGGCAGCTTGGCCATCACGTCCACGCCGCCCATCCACAGCGCCATAGCGCCCCCGAAGCCGCACACCGACAGAATCAGCGGGAAGTACATCGACGCGAGTATGGCGTTGCGAACGGATGCTCCGAACATGTCATGCGTTATGCCGCCGAACTCGTGGAGGTTCTCTTCTTCGCGTACGAGCGTCTTTGTGGTCCGCACGCCCATGATTGATTCGCTGTAGGCGGCGGTGATGGTGGAGTTGACCTTGCGCACCTTCCGCGAGGTGGCAAGGAGACGCTTCTGGAAGAAAATGCTCAGCCAGACCATCGGCGGGATCACCGCCAGGACATACAGGGCCAGTTTCCAGTCCAGGAAGAGCATGACCGTGCTGACGCCGATCAGCGTGCAGCCTCCCCAAACCAGATCAACGGCGCCCCATGCGGTGATCCGGCTGAGCCGGTCGCAGTCGGAAGTCAGGCGGGTTACGAGCCAGCCCACCGGACGATGATCGTAGTAAGAGAACGACAGTTCCTGAAGTCGCCTGAAACCGTCGCGGCGGATATCATGGGCTACGCCCGTGGAAACTTTTCCAGCCAGGCGGATGAGCGTCCAGAAGCATACGCAGGAGATCAGTGCCAGGATGGCATATATTATGGCCCAGAACCACAATTGAGCCTCATCCCGATTTTGGACGGCGTCATCTATGACACCACGAGTTACCAGTGGGGTAACCACGTCGGTTGCCGCCACGATTAACGCAACGCCAACCAATCTCCGCAGGTGGCGCTTGTAAGGCCCGGCAAAACTAAAGACCTTCTTCCACACGGACCAATTGAATTGCCCGCTGTATTCTTCCTCTTTCGGTCTGACCGCTTCAGTAGTCATCGTCGTTATTCCGTAGGCTGGGACGTCAGGCCCAGATCGTCTTCCAGTGAACTTTGGATTTTCCAGAGCCGGCGGTAAAGCCCCGGTTCTTTCAGCAGATTTTCGTGCGTACCGGACTGTACGATTCGGCCATTTTCCAGCACGATAATCATATCGGCTGACATTAGCGTCGAGAGGCGATGGGCGATTACCAGCGTTGTGTGCCTCCCGTGCCGCTGTCGCAAAGCGCCGAGAATAAGGTTCTCGGTCCGCGTATCGACGCTGCTGAGTGCGTCGTCGAGGATCAGGATGGGCGGGTCCTTCAGAATCGCCCGCGCCAGGGCGACGCGCTGCTGCTGACCGCCCGAAAGAGTTACACCACGCTCGCCGACGACCGTATCGTAACCGCTGTCGAAATCGGCAATTGCCTCGTGGACGCACGCGACCGAAGCGGCTTCGACCATCTCCTCGTCATGCGCCGCGGATCGGCCTAGTTTGATGTTCTCACGCAGGCTCCTGGAGTACAGGAACGGCTCCTGGAGCACCACGCCGATCTGCGAGCGGACGAACTTTCTGTCCATCTCCCGCAGTTCCCGCCCGTCCAGGCGGATCGAACCGTCGCGATAGTCATATAGCCGCAGCAGCAGGTTAATCAGCGTGCTCTTGCCCGAACCGCTGGGGCCAAGAATCGCCAGCGACCGGCCCGGCTCGACGTGCAGCGAGATATTGTCGAGCACATGCGTCCCGTCTTCGTGGGCAAAATTGATATTCTCAAAGACGATTTCGCCGCCCGCGCGTTCTGCCCGGCTTGGGGCGATTTTCACTTTATCGGCGTGGTCTTCGCATTGCTCGTCGAGGATTTCGCCGACACGCCCGATGGAGACCGTCGCTTTGCCCAGGTCGGCCATGATTTTACCGATCCGCCGAATGGGCCAAAGGTACATGTTCACGATCATTAAGAAGGCGAAGAACGTTCCGACGCTTATCCTGCCTGCGGCGATGGAGTACCCGCCCGCCACGAGCACGATTCCGTACTGCGCCATGCACATTGCGTCGGAGCACGACCAGAACCACGCCATCACGCGCATCAGTCCAAACCAGTGATTGCGATAACGGGCGTTTTTCTCGCCGAATTTCTCGCACTCGAACCCCTGCCGGGCGAAGGCCCGCACCACGCGGATACCGGTAAGATTCTCCTGCAACATGGCGGTCATCGCGCCTTCAGCCTCGTCCATCTGCTTGAAGATGTTCCTGACCTTAATGAAAAATACGCAGGAAAAGATCAGGATCGGACCCAGCAGGAGCATCGCCAGAATCGCCATCCGCGCGTTCATAGCGAGCATAATCGGTACCGCCACCGCCAGGGTAACGCCGCCGCGACCGATTTCGACCACCTGCATCGCAAGGAACATGCGGATGGTCTCCACGTCGCTGCTGCATCGCTGCATCAGGTCGCCCGTGTTGGTCTTGTCGTGATATGAGCAAGGCAGGTGCTGGAGGTGGTCGTAAAGGCGATTGCGAAGTCTGCGCGCGATCGACTCGGATGCGATGGAGGCCCATCGCCCCTTCAGGTACCCGAACAGCCCGCTCAAGGCCGTCAGACCCACCATGGCCGCCCCGGCAATCCACAAGTTGCGCGCCAGCAGAGACCGCCCGCCGAACCATTCGACGAAATTCTTCACAAACTGCGGCGCGTAGAGTTCTTTGCCGTCGATAACGTAGTCAATGGCTGCACGCCCGATCAGCGGCGGCAGGAACATGATGGCGGCAGACAGGACCATCGCCGCGATCGCTGCACCGTACCGGAATCGCTGACCGGACATCAAGTTCCACAGAAATTTACACTTTCCAGACATAAAACCGCTCGTTCTTCTTTATAGATATACTTTCCCCGTGAGCAGGTCCGTAGGATTTTAAAAGAAATGAAGTTTCCTTAAAACCCGCTCACAGGAGGTAAGCGAGCCGTGCTGATAACCTAAAGGAGCGTGCGCGGAACTCGCTCACCGCCGATAACGCGGTGAATATTCGGTACCTTAAAACAGCTCCACATGCGACAATCTCCTGAATAATGTCCTTTTATACACGCCGATCTTCAGGCTTGGCAACAGATTTTCCCACGAAAATAATAAAAAATATTAACGCTTGCCCGAGTCGGCTATTCACTTATTTCTTTCCAAATTCTCCAACCGCGATGGCCCAATCGGATTTGTACGGGGCCTTCCATGTCTGATTTTCGCCCTTGAGTTTGCCGAGGGGGATTTCCTTGTAGGGTTTCAGCGTGTCCACAGCTACAGCCTTTTGAACTCCGGTCATTTTGGATAAGTCCATTTTGATTGAAACGGCGTCTTCCTTGTAGAAGACGAACCTGGTATTGGACTTAGTTTTCAGGCAGTACCCGTCGGACAGTTTGTTCTCGCGGGCCATGTCCAACAGGAATCTGTCATTCCAGAATCGGGCGCAGGTCAGCAGTTGTTCGGGGTTTGGATACTTGAATTTTTCGGGGTCGTAAACGTTGCCGCCTTTTCCGAAGAACCCCCACCAACTCCCCATGCCACCGGCCATGGTGTACCACCAGAGATGCCGACGTGTCGTCCTCATGTCGTACTTGTTCCAGCGTTTGTACGTGAACCGTTCCTCGTAGAAGTGGGGGCGCTTGACGTCTTTGTTCATAACCTTGACCACGTCCCGGTAGGTTTTAGGCCCGGAGTGCGAATAGGAAATCACGTCCAGTTCCTTGTGCGTTCGCCCGCGGGCGCACAACAGATGCCGCCAGCCGAGATGCCGGTGCATATAGGCGGCCCACTCGCCCACCTGCTTTTCCGAGACCCACTCCTGGAGGTCAAAGCCGTATCCCATCGACCATCCCGGCAGAGGCCCCAGGCGGGCGGCGATGTAACGCTGGAGCCGCTTGTCCGGGATGCCGTTAATCCCGCCGACACCGATGGGCGTCCACTTGCGCTGTTCGTCGCCCCAGGCCCAGATATGCAGGTGAAAGCCTTGGCTGTGGAGTGTCATGATGAGTTTTTCAAGCCGCTCGAACGTCGCGGGGTCGGGGTTTTTGCTCTTATGCTGCCGGTAACTCAAAGTGCCGGACTTGAACCAACTGTTGGCGACTATGACGAATATCGTATCGAAGCCATATTGCTTTGTATCCCGGAGATATGCATCCAGGTTTTTCAAACCATCCTTTTTATGTACTCTGAATCCCATTCCGCCGTTCATATAGACGTTGAATCGGACGGCCTCCAGTTTGCCGCTGTCGCCGACCTGGCGGGCGAACTTGCCGCCCCTGGTAGTCAGGAAGCCTTTAATCTTCGGGTCGGAGTTGGGCTTGACAATTACCCAGCCGCTTTTGCCGGCAAGGTCCGGATCGCCGCTAGCCGTGGTAAATGTCCATTTGCCAGTGCGCGTGCCGGTGAAGCGGAATTTCCAGGTCTTGCCCTTGCCTGCGTAGAACATACCGGTCGTGTGCTTCTTGCCGCTTTTGGTATGAACGAAGGTGGCTGTGGCAATCAGGTCGTAGGGATTACCCTTGAACGTCGGATTCTCCAGGCTCCATTCGATAGGCGTCCACATCTTGCCGGATTTGTCCATCGACTTTTCGGCCGCAGGGGCGCCCAACGCGAAAAACATCACAACCGCCACAAGGTATGCCGTCTTCTTCTGCATCACAAAGATATCCTCAGTATGCCCCGCGTTAGCAAGGGCTACTTGCTGTCGAACTTACCGACCGCAATGGCCCAGTCGGATTTGTACGGGGCCTTCCATGTATTACTTTTCGGTTTGAGCGTGCCCAAATCAATTTCCTTATACGGCTTCAGTGTGTCCACAGCCACTGCTTTTTGAACCTCGGCCATTCTGGACAGGTCCATTTTGATTGACTCGGCGTCTTCCCTGTAGAAGACGTAATGCGCCCTGGTGGGGCGGGTCAGGCAGAGGCCGTCGGTGATTTTGTTGTTGCGGGCTATGTCCTTGACGAAGCGGTGCTTGAAGAAGACCGAGTAAGTTTTAATCCATTCAGGTTTAGGGTACGGGTTTGACCCGCCTCGACCCTTGGGTCCGAGGAGGTATCCCCAGATGTTCGCCACCCCGCCGGCCATGGTCGAGTGCCACAGTCCCCGGCGGGTCATCTCCAGGTTGTAATCCTTGCCGGGATAGCCTCGGCTGCGGATGCGAAAGCGGTCCTCGGAGAAGGCGGGCTTCTTAGGCCTGGCCTGAAGAGCGGCGACGTACGCCTCGTAGGTCGGGCGGTGCTGCTCGTAGCCGGAATAGTCCAACCCTTTATAAATCTGCGGGAACTTAATCCCCGGTTTGTAGTTGTTAGGCCCGACGGACCGACCGCCGAGCATGTGTTTCCAGCCTAGATGTTTGTGCATGTAGGTATGCCACAGGCGGAGGTCTTTTTCCTTTGTCCATTCGTCCAGGTCCCAGCCGTAGCCCATCGTCCAGCCGGGGATGGGACCGAGGCGAGCGGCGATGTAACGCTGGAGCCTCTTGTCGGCTGGGCCGTTCATTCCGCCCAGGCGAATCGGCGTCATCCTGCGCTCTTCGTCGCCCCAGGCCCAGATGTGCACCATCCCGCCGGCAGCGTGGGTCTTGCGAATCAGCAACTCCAGCGCCTCGAATGTCCGGGGGTCGGGGTTGGGGTCTTTGCTCTTGAGGGCGGTCGCACGGGTCTGCTTGAAGTCGAACCACCGGCAGAGGACGCTCGTGTGAAAGCCGTTGAAGCCGTGCTCGACGAGGAAGGTTTTTATATCGGCGTCGATGCGCTTGGGATTCTTGAAATACTTCTCCGGCCCGGCGTACATCACCAACTGCGGCACGAACACCTCGCCGGTCCCGCTGTAACCCCACTTGTTACCGAAACCTGTAACAAAACCGCGCCCTTTGGGATTTGCCGTTACTGTTACCGTGCCGCCAGTACCATTAAGCGCCTTGGTCTTGCTGGCGGTGGTGAACGTCCACTTGCCCGGCTTCGTTCCGGTAAACCGAAATTTCCACGTATCCTTAACTGCGTAGAACATCTCTGTTACGATTTTCTCACGGCTCTTTTCGTGAACGAATGTTACCTTTGCCACAAGATCGAACGGATTGCCTTTGTAACCCGGATTATCAAGGCTCCACTCGATGGGAACCCACTGCTTGACGAACCTGTCAAGAGTTCTCTTGGCGATCAGACCGCCGATATTGGTTGTTTGTTTATCCTCGGCGCCGAGAAAGGGTAAGTGCTTCGATAGTTCCGCAAATATCTGCTTAAGGTCGATGGTGATAGTTTGATTGCACTTGAAATCGGACTGACTAATATCCATGCTGGAAAAAATACAAGACAAGGTGAGTTGCTTAGCCTTTCTTCTTGAAAATGAAAACGTCAGGACCACGTCAACTGCCGGGTGTTTTCCCAGCCCGAAGTGCAGGACCGGATCGTCCTGGCCTAGGTATCCGTTGTTGCTGCGGGATTCGCGCATGCCGAGGAGTTTTTTCTCTCCAATCCGCCCGGCCTGGTAAATTCGCACTTTCGTCCCGAACGCCCCAGCCTGGCCGTGCGGCGAGATTAATTTCACCTTCAACCAGTTGCCGCCGTTGAGGTTGTTGCGGATAAGGAAGTTACGTGAGCGTTTGACGCCGATAGCGAAATCCATATCCCCGTCGTTGTCGATGTCGGCGAAGGCGATTCCGCGCGGGTCGTTGATACCGGCCACCGGTACTTTCGGGCCTGGTGTAAAATTGCCCGTTCCGTCGTTGAGATAGACCTTCTTGTCGCCGGCGAAGACCAGGTCCAGGTCGCCGTCGTTGTCAAGGTCGGCGAAGCCGCCCATGTAGCCGTCGATCTTGGAAAAGGTCTGCTTGTGGGCAAATTTACCCTTGCCGTTATTGAGATATAGATGTCCGTAATCGCCGCCGGTTAGCAGCAGGTCGAGGTCGCCGTCGTTATCGACGTCGGCGGTGGTGGCGCCGTCCTTGGCGGGGTGTTTTATGCCGAGCGATTCGGGTTTGATTAGTTTGAAATTCCCGGCCCCGTCGTTGATAAGGATATTAACCGGGCCTGTGCGGTTTGCGGCTATGACGTCGATGTCGCCGTCGCCGTCGAGGTCGGTGTCGGTCGTGCCTTGTCCGGCGGGGCAGGTAACCAGCGCGCCGGTAGTGATAGGCGTGAATTTCATTTTGCCTTCGTTGCGATAGAGTTCGTTTCGCTCGCCGGGCCGGTCCTTCTTGCTGCCCCATGCCCCGCTGACGCAGAATATGTCCAGATCGCCGTTGCCGTCCATGTCGAAGGCGATAACGCCTCGGGTCGGTTCTCTGCGGTCGGCGGGGATACCGGCTGCATCTGTAACGTCGGTGAAGTTGCCCGCCCCGTCGTTGCGTTTTATCTGGTTCCTTCCGGGCTTGCGGATATTCCCGATTGCGTACGTCAGGCCACGCACAGCGTCGTAATCGCCGTCGTTGTCCAGGTCGGCGAAGCAGAATCCGTGCATGCCGCTGTCGGTCTTGCCGACCAGCCCGCGCTTGACGCCCTCGTCGGCGAATTTCCTGCCGTCGATATTACGGAAGAACAGGTCCGGCATTGGCGTGGCGAAAATCATTGAGATGTACAGGTCAGGCCGACCGTCGGCGTCGATGTCTGCGAACATCGCCCCGTGTCCGCCGGTCTTGCCTTTAATCGTCGGCCCGCCTGTTCCAGCCGATTTGGTTATGTCGGTGAACGACAACCCCTCGGCCTGCACGAAGTCAGAAAATAACAACCCAACCGCGACAACAATCAGCGATTTTATCAAAACTCCAGTCATGGCCAATATCCTCCCCATCTTCTTTTTTTTCTGTGCAATTGGAAATTGAAACCCCGTCAGGGCTGGCCGTGGCGAGTTGGAAATTGGAAATCGAGAATACGCCGCGCAGGACTCGAACCTGCGACCCGCTGATTAAGAGTCAGCTGCTCTACCAACTGAGCTAGCGGCGCTTGAATAAATTTATAGTCCACGAATTATAGAAAAAAATCCGCAATCCGCAATCCACAATCTGCAATCAGGACTCGGAAGATACTTTATTTTCCACAAGTTGCACAAGTGAACGAAAATTCTGTAATTTCCAACTGTCAAGAACCAGCGTTTTTTCCCCGTGGTCGGATTCATAATGAAGACGAAGTATCCCTTTGTCAGCCAGTTTGGCTGAATCAAGCGAACGGACCTTGTCCCAGGAAATCTTCTCCTTGCATGTGTATCCTATACCTTCGTCGTCAGCCACCAACTTTCTGCGTAAAGCCACTGCTCCCAGTCCCAGCGGTATCAGCCCCATCAACGGGAAGGCAATGGCTCCGCCATGATTAAACCAATAACTGAAAACGTCGCTGATGTTACCGTCCTTCATCTCTTGAGGGTACTTGCCCTTGTGGACATCGATAACACACCACAATCCGAAGCCAATAAGTATCGCTGCCACTATGAATAACCTGACCGCCGGTTCCCTGGTTGCGGGACATTCCACCTTCGTCGGAACATCATTGTTTTGTGTCTGCTCGGTCACTTTGCGCCCTTTCCATAAAAACGGTTAACACACTCTCATCGCTCAAAATCGATTATATCGGGATTATATCAACTTTTCGAGTGATTAATACTACAACGAAATTTTACTTCTCGCTGATGGCGGTAATTACTTGTTTTGTAATTGGTAATTCGTAATTGGTAATTGGTAACAGAGTGTCGGTTTTTTTTACCAATTACGAATCACCAATTTTGCAAAAACGGTACTTGAGAAAATGTTCCCGCCTGCGATATAATCAGCAGTGCCGAAGCGTATGTGTAGCAACCACAAGAATACCTCACTATATTAAAGAAGTTTAACGGAGTGATGTTACGGTGATTAATATCAGGCTCCGCGGTACGACCCCTAAAGTCTGAATACTAGGAAATATTAAAATATTCTTATCGACACGGTGTGTTTTGCCGATTAGAATATAGGCCAGTTGAATAAAAGGTGATATCAGGATGGCTAGGAACAGGAGTGAACCGACTCTGGACGATCAGTCTTCCAAGAAGAATTTGTCAACGTTTGATATAGCCGAATTGATCGAGGTTGATCCCGGTTCGGTTGCAAATTGGATTGACAGTGGTGCTCTGAAGGCGCATCGAACACCCGGCGGGCATCGTCGTGTAGCCGTCGAAGACCTTGTGAAATTTCTTCAAGAGCACAAGATGCCGGTGCCGGCGGGATTGGAGCGGACGCCGATACGTATCCTGATAGTCGATGATGAGCCTGATACGACTCGGATAATCGCCAGGGCGATAGGGAATTCGCATCCCGATTACGAAGTAATCGAGGTGCATGACGGTTTCAAGGCCGGAACGCTCGTAGCGACGCTTAAACCCAGCGTTGTTGTACTTGACCTGCGAATGCCGGGTATGGACGGATTTGAGGTCTGTCGGGCGATCAAATCCCAGGAAGCCACCAGTCATATTGAAGTAATTGCAATAACTGCTTATCCGTCTGAAGAAAGTAATCAGCAGATACTGGACTGCGGCGCGAAGATGTGTCTGACCAAGCCGCTGGACCTGACCATGCTGGTCGAGCAGGTTGAATCGGCAGTGAAATAAAACGCCCGAAAGGGCAAAAAAAAGCAGGCGTGTGTGTGCATTACGTTGATTAAGACCCCCGACCCTGAGTCCTAACACGTATGCACGAGCCATGTGGAAAGCTCTGTCGCACGCCTGCCTAATCGGTCGGGACGGCAATAGTCGTCCCGGCCGAAGTTTTTAAATGTGCCTTACATATCCTGCAATCTGCGCAAATAATTCCGGATGTGGTTACTCGTCTCGAAGAGCCAAAATCAGAGTCGGTGGGGGGAGTGCGAGGACACCATCCCTTTATCCGCCTGTCGGTCAACAACTTCCGTCAAGCAACACATATATTAGATGTTCGCGCAATCGTTGTCCAGACAGTTTTGTAGAAATTTTTCCCCGATTGTTATGCGCGGAATACTTATAAATTCTTCAACGCCCAATCGACGGAACGGGCGATGCCCTCGTCGTACCCGACAGCGGGGGAGTATCCCAGTTCGCGCTCGATCTTATCCGTACTGAAAAAGACCTTCCGTCCTATCAGCCAGACGGAATATCGCGTTACCAGCGGGGGCTTCTTCTTTCCGAACATATGTCCGAAAAGTTCCATTATAAAGGCGGCTTTGTAGGCGACTTTGTAGGGCACCTTTTTCGATAACGGTTCTGCGCCGATCTGTGCGGCGATCTTGTTGAGATACTCCGCCTGGGTGATAGCGCCGTCGTTACAGAGGTTATACGCTTGGCCGGCTGCTTTTTCCGCCTCGGCGGCGAGGATGCAACCGTCGGCTTCGTTACCGGCGTAGGTGAGGTTGAGGCGATTGGTTCCGTCGCCGACGAGTTTTGCTTTTCGTCCCTTGATGGCGCGGATCAATCGCGGCATGGACGCCCGGTCCCGCTCGCCGTAAAGCCAGCTGGGGCGGATGACGGTAACGGGGAGATCGCCTTTTTCGTGAGCGGACCAGACGATGTTCTCGGCTTCGACCTTGGCCCGGCTGTAATAACTCCACTTGTGCAGGTTGTATCCGAGCGGAGCCGATTCGTCCAGTACCAGTCCGGCTCCGTCCGGATGCCCGTATGCGCTGATTGATGAGATATGCAGGAAGCGTTTCGCGCCGGCGTGGGCGGCGGCTTCGACTACGTTTCGCGTTCCGTCGATGGTAATATCCACGAATTCGCCCCAGGGTCCCCAATCGCCGACACGTGCGGCGACGTGATAGACAATCTCCACGCCGTCCATTGCCCGCGCGAGCGAGTCGCGGTCGGTGATGTCGCCGACAGCCTTTTCGACGCTGAGCGTATCGAGGAAACTCGTGTCCGAACTGCCGCGGACTAATGCGCGAACGTCTTTACCGTCGGCGCGAAGTTTAGCGGCGATATGACTTCCCAACAGGCCGGTTGCTCCGGTTATTAGATTCATTATGCGGTATCCTTTATTAGAAAGTATGATTTTCAGGAACGGTGGAATCTAGCCTGGGTTGGGCTTTTTGTCAAGTCCAAGCGACTTGCTCTTGATGAAAACCCTCATTCATCGTACATTAGTGCCACTCAGGCCGAAGTGGCGGAATTGGCAGACGCGCAGGATTCAAAATCCTGTGTCCGTTCAGGACGTGAGGGTTCGAGTCCCTCCTTCGGCAGTAGCATGGCCGTCTCGTCCATGAATTCACGGGCGATGCGTAGCATCACTACGTGAGACGCCCGTGCTACTAAAAAAAGGGCGCTGCCCGTGTGGACAACGCCCCTTCGGTTCGCTTCTTTGACTATTCAAGGCCTATTCGTCAATACCTCCCCCTCCCGGACGGCGTCGGCCTCCGGGGCCTTTGTTTCTGCCTCGGCGTTTCTGCCACCTCTTCTTCCGCTCTTCGCGGCGCTCCTTGGCCTTGGCTTTCTGTTCGTCGGTCAGAACGGTGCTCATCTCCTCCCGCATTTTCTTTACCAGTTCGCGACGTTCTTCGCCCTGGGCTTCCTTAATCTTGTCGCGATACTTGGCCTCGATCTTCTCCATCTGCTCTTTTTGCTCATCCGTCAGGCCCAGAGCGTTGCCCACACGGTTGCGGAACATTTTCCTGTTACGCTCTCGGTGCTTTTTGGCTTTTGCCTTCTGCTCGTCGGTCAGGATCGACTCCAGTTCCTCGCGCATCTTCTTTATCAATTCCAGGCGTTCTTCGCCCTTGGCATTCTTGATTTTATCCTGATACTTTTCGCGGATCTTTTTACCCTGGGCTTTCTGCTCATCCGTCAGGTTCAGGTCGGCTGCCAGTCTCATGCGCCCGTAGCGCCGTCCCATACGCTGCATAGCCGCATCGAACTTCTTGACCTGCTCCTCGGTCAGGACGTCGGACTTGATTGTCTTGATCGCCTTTTGCCAAAGTTCGCCCTTTTCCTTGGGCGTTTTGGCTTTATCGGCGGCGGCCTTGGTATCGGCGACGATCTTCTTGATCTTTACTTCCTGCTCGTCGGAAAGGCCCACCTGCCCTAAAGCTCTGCGGACCATGCGAACGCCTACCACAGCCCTGCGACCCTGACGCATCATTGTTTTGGCTTTGGCCTTCTGCTCGTCGGTCAACACCGCCTCGATTTGCTTACGCATCGTCGCGTACAACTCGCGCCGACCCTTCGTGCTATCAGCCCTCTTTTTACGCAGAGCCTTGAGGGCCTCGGCGTCTTTTTCCTTGCGGGCCTTTCTAAACTGTTCGCGCAAGGACTTGAGGTCTTCGCCGTTCTCTTTCTGCCAGTTCTCGACGGCTTGGCGATGGGTGTCGAGAATCTGTTTGACCTGCTTCTGCTGGTCGGCTGACAGGTCCAGGTTTTTCGTCATTCTCTCAAGGGTGTTCTTTTGGAACTCCTTGCGTGCGCGTGTGCGCTGACGCCTGTCGCCGGTACGTCCAGCCTTCGTGCGCTGACGTTTCCGTTCGCCCGGTGCATTTTCGTCAGCCAGTGCGGGAGCGCCGAGCAACACGACACCGACCATCACCGTCAGAAGTAATTTTACAGTTCTCATTTCCGACTCCTTTTCAAAGTCCGGGGCATTGTCTCGTTGGCTCCAATCCTGCGATTGGACTTCCCAGCCGTTTCGGTTTGCCCCATAGTCCGATGCGGCTGATATACTAAACGTACGCGAGCGGGAAAATATTGCCGAAATTTTCGTAAAAATTCATCGGCCTCAAAAACGATGAAAATCAAGCCGATATTTTCAGCAGACCATTTTATTCATCCGATTCGCGGTTATGATATGAATAGTGGCAATGCTGACTGGGCTAATAGGATCGGTACGATGGAATTGCTTTGCGGTAAATGCGGGAATACGCTGAATGTTGTCTGGGACCAGGCCGGCCAAGACATCCGATGCCCGCACTGCGGAAACACTATCCACATACCGGCAATGGACGCTTCGGTCCCAACCCACGACGAGGACGGCTTCGGCGCTCCGGCAGAGGATGATTTTCTCACCAAGGCAAGGCTGCTGCTTCAGCGGAAACTGCTGGTCATCTGCGGATCGTGCGGAGAGCGGTTGACGGTCGAGCAGAGGCTGGCGGGCAAGACGCTTCGCTGTCCCGCGTGCGGCGGGCAGATTCGTATCCCGCACCAGGCCGATGAGGATGACTTCCCCGACGTCTCGACACGCATGGACGTCCTTGACATAACCGAGGAACCGGAGCCTTCGCCGATAGAATCGGATGCGTACCTGTCGGCGGAATCTGACAAAAACCGTAGCCGGAGCAAATGGCCCGTCGCAATCGTCCTGATCCTGATGACCGGGCTGGCGGGGATAGCCATCGGATATATCCTGCGCGGGCGAGGCGGCGGGGGGGTTCCCGAAGAGAAACCTCCGACAAGCACCGCCCCAGCCAGGCGTGAACAGGTTCCGACTACAAAACCGACTGTTACGACGCTTCCTGTCGTCGCGGCAACCATGCCTGTAACCCCGCCGGTGAAAGCCAAAGCGGCAATGAAGGTCCGGCGGGTGAAAACGGCGATTCTGGCCGACGGGCTGGTTCCCGCACCGCTTGGCAGGATGTTCCTGTACGTAAAGGTCGATGTTATAGCCAGCGAGGACGCCTTGTCTATCAACGTTACGGGCGGGGACGTGGTGCTGGAGAGCGATGCCGGTAAAATCGCCCCGCTGGGCCTGGCTTTGACCGGTTCGATTGTGCCGTTGGTTGCTCGTGGCGGGACGATTGTTGTGAAACCGTTGGCTGGGCGAATCGAAACCTTTGTCTTTGTCGTACCGGAGGAGTTCGACGAGGGGAAATTGAAAATCGCCGGTATCGGCGAATGCGAATTGCCCGCTCTGCCTGCGTTTTCTGCGCCCGACCCGTCAGCCATAGTCGGTACGTATGCTGAAGCCGGTCGGTATCTGCGAGTCGCTTTTAAGAATCCGATAATGGAACGCCTACGGGCGGGGCCTGTTCACGGGCTTGTTATCAGCAAACAAGGCGAGCGTTTGACAATCGCTTTTCCGACGACGGGTCTCCGCGGCCTGGTGCATTCAGCCAACGTCGGAACCTACGCCGTCATCCTCACCGACGGAAAAACTCACCTGCAATGCCATCTCCGGCTAATCGATTCGGGAAAACGACTCATCCTCTACCTGTCGGAAAAACCTTATCATCAGATAATATATGAAAAGAAATAGTAAGGGGTCGCAGATATGGAAGAAACGAACGCGCAGGAAGGAAAAGGGCAACGGACTATTAAATTTTGGGCGGGTTTTATCCTGGGATTTCTGATTGTCGCGTTGTTTTTTTCACTCTCCCTTCCATGCAAGAGCAAGCAGTTGTCCAAGGAGGCCATATGCGGAGCAAGCCTCAATGGGATTGGCAAAGGCGTTGTGTTTTATGCAAGGGAGAATAACGATTTGTACCCGCCGGACTTGGCAACGCTGGTGCAGGCGGGGAACGTTCCGTCCGGAATGTTGCTCTGTCCGTCTTCCGGTACAGAACGTGCGACAACGACTCGTCCAGCCGACATTGAGGCACACTGTGATTACATCTATGTATCGGGCTTTGATTCCAACCCTTCCGGCGACCTTATTCGCGCCTTTGAACTTCCCGCCAATCACGGGCAGGAGTTTGTCAACGTGCTCTATGTTGACTTCCATGTAAAGGGTACGAAAGACATGAATGTATTCGCGGGAGAACTTCAACGCCTCAACGATTACATCGCCGAGGAGAGGGGGGCAGAACGATGAAGAAAAAGACTTCGCCATTTACGTGGGGAGTAGCAATAAGCCTTTTAGCGGGCGCTGTTTTCTTCGTTGGCCTGTCTGTGTTCCTGAAATGTGAGGATGAGCATCCGTTCCAGTCGCAGATGACCCTTTCGATCGAGCAGATTCGTAAGGTTGCCGGCGCGGTGGCTGATTATGAGAAGTCGAATCAGCGCCGGCCTGAGAATCTCGAAGCGCTGGTCAAGGCCGGCCTGCTTTCGTCGGGGGACCTGTTCGACCCGAAGCGTTCGCCGTCTTCAGATTCCAATCCGGACCTCCTGTATTTCCCAGCCTTGCGGAGGACGGACCCTGCCGACCTTGTGCTGCTGTGCACGATTACCACCCGCAAGCGAGGCGGATCCCTCCTGGCGGTAATGAACGATTACAGCACCGTTGAATTGACGCCACAGGAACTCCGCGCAGCCCTGCAACGGACGTATTCCTACCTCGGCGGGCAAATTGGGCGTAATTTTTCCGGGTCAAATAGCCGATAAAACCATTCGCGGGCATTTTTTATCTGCGCCGCCTGTATAACCTTACGAATAAAGGATGATGACGCCTTGATGAAGCCGTTGCGGACGTTCAGAATTAAGCCGTCGCTGCCTGATGAACTATCAGGTCTGCTTGATCTTGCTTACAACCTTCGCTGGGCGTGGCGGGGCGAGGTGCGCGAGGTCTTCCGCAGGCTTGATGCGAAACTATGGGAGACGACGGGGCACAACCCGGTGGCGATGCTGGGGCAGGTTGATCAGTCCAGGCTGGAGAAGGTTGCCAAAGACGCCGGATTTATGACGCAGTTCCGGCGTGAATACGACGAGTTGCAGGAATACCTCGCCAGAAAAGGATGGTGGTGCAAGAAATACGGTCAGTGTAAGACGCCGCAAATGGCGTATTTCTGTGCGGAGTTCGGCCTGACCGAGTGTATTCCCATCTACTCCGGCGGCTTGGGGGTTCTCGCGGGCGACCACCTCAAGAGCGCATCGGAATTGTGTCTCCCGCTGGTCGGCATCGGATTGCTCTATCAGCAGGGTTATTTCCGCCAGAGGCTCAACGCCGACGGGTGGCAGCTGGAATCCTTCCCACGCAACGATTTTCACAATATGCCGGTTCAGCCTGTAGTCGTGAACGATGAACCGGTAACGACGGAGTTGGACTTTCCGGGTCGCCGGGTAAAAATCCAGGTATGGGTTGTGCGCGTCGGGCGTGTAAATCTGTATCTGCTGGACACCAACGTTCCGGAGAATTCGCCCGAGGACCGTCGGATTACCGACCAGTTATACGGCGGTGACCAGGAAACACGCATACGCCAGGAGATAATCCTGGGTATCGGGGGCGTACGGGTGCTGGAGGCGATGGGAATTGAGCCGAAGGTCTTTCACACGAACGAAGGACATTCTGCCTTCCTGAGCCTGGAGCGGATTCGCAAACTCATGGTCGAAAACGGCGTCTCATTCGATGCCGCTCGCGAGGCTGTGTCGGCATCGAACGTCTTCACGACGCATACACCGGTCCCGGCAGGCAACGACGCATTCGAACCGGAAATTATTGAACGATACTTCGGACAATACAGGGAGCAGTTGGGACTTTCATGCGGACAATTCCTCTCGCTGGGCCGACAGGGCGGCGGCGAAAACGGCGACGAACCGATGAGCCTGACCGTACTGGCGATGAAATTGAGCAGTAACAGGAACGCCGTCAGCGAACTCCACGGCGAGGTCAGTCGAAAACTCTGGTCCGGTATCTGGCCCGGTCTTCCGGTCGATGAGGTTCCGATTACGCACTTCACCAACGGCGTTCATACGCGGAGTTGGATAAGTTACAGTCTCACCGGGCTTTACGACCGATACCTGGGTCCGGTCTGGAAGGAGCGTCCCGCCGACCAGGGCATATGGGAGGCGGTGGAGCAGATTCCCGATACGGAATTGTGGCGGACGCATGAACGTCGGCGCGAAAGGCTCGTATCGTTTGCACGACGACGCCTGCGCGAGCAATTGTCCCGAAGCGGAGCCGGTGCATCGGCCCTGGCGACAGCGGACGAATCGCTCGATTCGGAAACACTGACCATAGGTTTCGCGCGACGCTTCGCCACGTACAAGCGGGCAAGCCTCATCCTTCAGGACATTGAGAGGCTTGACCGTCTGCTGAACAATACGGAAATGCCCGTCCAGATTATCTTCGCCGGAAAGGCGCACCCGAAAGACAATCCGGGAAAGGAACTGATCCGCCAGATAGTGCATATCACCCGAAGACCTGAATTCCGGCGAAAGATCGTATTCCTGGAAAACTACGACATGAACCTCGCCCGTTACCTCGTGCAGGGCGTGGACGTCTGGCTGAACACGCCGCTGCGACCGATGGAGGCTTCGGGGACGAGCGGAATGAAGGTCGCCGCCAACGGCGGGCTTAACGTCTCCGTACTCGACGGGTGGTGGAGCGAAGGTTACAGCCCCGACGTGGGGTGGGCGATCGGTTCGGGCGAAAAATACCAGGACCTCGATTATCAGAATGCCGTCGAAAGCCGAGCGCTCTACGACCTGCTGGAAATGGAGGTCGCGCCGCTGTTCTATAAACGTGGTTCCGACGGTCTGCCGAGGGGATGGATAGCGAAAATGAAGGCGACGATGCGGAAACTTACGCCGTTCTTCAACTCGAATCGCCTGGTACGCGAATATGCCGAAAATTTCTACCTCCCGGCAATCGAACGATGGAATAACCTGGTAACCGAAGACCTTACCGAAGCGAAAAACCTTTCGCAGTGGAAGCAGTGGCTGGTGGAAAAATTCGCCCAGGTGCGGGTTGAGGACGTCCGGGACAACATCAACGGCGTCTCGCACGTAGGGCAACCGGTCAATGTTGAAGCCACTATTATGCTGGGGGAAATCAGTCCGGAGAACATCTCCGTACAATTATATTACGGTCAATTGGACCCGGACGGCGAGTTCCGAAAGGGAGCGACGGCGGAAATGTCGCTACAGGGACAGTGCGACGCCGAAGGAAGGGGCAATTACGCCGCAGAGGTTCCATCAGGACGGACAGGCCTGTCCGGATACACCGTGCGAATCCTTCCACGACACAACGCCATGCCCGACCCAAGGGAAATGGGACTCATAAAATGGGCGTAAAGAATTAGCAGGGATGCAGGGGATACACGGGATAAGAATTTAGATAAAGAAAAAAAAGAAAAAAGTTTTTATCCCCTGTATCCCCTGCATCCCTGCTAATTCTTTGAAAAAAGTTTGACTTTCCCTAGCCAAGGTATATGCTTGAGATGTCGGAGGCGAACTGCTCCGACGGCAGGCTATGTTGACAAATACCACTACGAATTCGTGACGACCATGCCGGACAAGTCGAGACCGGTCAGGCATGTGTCCGTGTATTCCGCCTTTGTGCGCCTCCATCGGAAAAGCAACCTCCACACCCATAAACTTTCCCGGAGCGTTTATAAGCAAACCACGCGATGATAATAGTTAAATTACCCGACGACAGTAGTGTTGAATACGACGAAGCGACGCCGTTGCGAGTGGCGCAAGACATCTCACCGCGTCTTGCCGACGCTGCGGTCGCTGCCGAAGTGGACGGCGAGATCGTTGACCTGAACAGAGAACTGACCGACGGCGAGCATACCGTCAAAATCCTCACAAGCAGCGACGAACAGGCGCTGGAAATCCTCCGACACACCACAGCCCATATCCTCGCCCAAGCCGTCCGCAGACTCTATGGCCCGAAGGTTCAGTACACCATAGGCCCGGCATTGAACGACGACTTCCAGTACGGATTCTACTACGATTTCGATCTGCCCGAACCAATCAGCGCAGAAGACTTACCCAAAATCGAAGACGAGATGAGGAAAATCGTCGGCGAGAACATCCCCATAGCCCGAAGCGAATTGCCGATTGACCGGGCCAGGGCGCGTTTTACCGAAGCAGGTCAGGATTACAAGGCCGAGATGATCGACGACCTCGCCCGCGACGAGGGCGTCTCATCCGTCAGCCTCTACGAGCAGGGCGATTTCCTGGACATGTGCCGAGGCCCGCATCTGCCGAGCACCGGAAAGGTGAAGGTTTTCAAGTTGCTGACCACAGCAGGGGCCTACTGGCGGGGCGATGAGAATAACAAGATGCTCACCCGCATCTACGGCATCGCCTTTTTCGATAAAAAAGCCCTCGCATCCCATCTTGAACGCATCGAAGAGGCGAAAAAACGCGACCATCGCGTCCTCGGCAGGCAGTTGGGCCTGTTTATTATCTCCGATTCAGTTGGGCCTGGGCTGCCGCTGTGGATGCCGAAGGGAACCATTATACGGATGGAACTTGAAGGCTGGCTTCGGAGCGAACTGCTCAAGCGGGGATACCAAGCCGTTATCACTCCGCACATTGGAAGGGTCGATCTCTACCGCACCAGCGGGCACTACCCGTATTACGAGCATGGGCTTTACCCGGCTATGGAGGTGGACGAAAACCAGTCCTACCTGCTCAAACCGATGAACTGCCCGCATCACATACAGATTTACAAGGCTACGCCGCACAGTTACCGTGACCTTCCGATGAGACTTTCGGAATTCGGGACTGTATATCGCCTTGAGCAATCGGGCGAACTTTCCGGCCTGATTCGCGTCCGCGGATTCACGCAGGACGATGCCCATATCTTCTGTACGCCGGAACAACTGGAAGCGGAAATCGAATCCTGCGTCGAACTGACCAAGCTCGTCCTGGAGACGCTGGGGCTTGACAATTACCGCGTAAGGATAGGTCTGCGCGACCCGGACAGCGAAAAATACATCGGTAACAGCGAAAACTGGGACCTGGCGGAGGAAAATATCCGCCAAGTGGTAAAAAAAGTCGGTATGAAGTACACCGAAGAACCCGGCGAAGCCGCCTTCTATGGGCCTAAAATCGACTTCGTGGTCAAAGACTGCATCGGCAGAGAGTGGCAACTCGGTACGATACAGGTCGATTACAATCTTCCCGAACGGTTCGATTTGGAGTATATAGGCGCTGACAACACAGCCCATCGGCCCGTAATGATTCACCGCGCACCGCTCGGTTCGCCGGAACGGTTCATCGGAATCCTTATTGAGCATTTCGCCGGCGCGTTTCCATTGTGGCTTGCGCCGGTGCAGGTGGCGGTCCTTCCCGTCAGCGAAAAATTCAATGACTATGCCGCAGAAGTCATATCCGCCGGAAAGGCGGCGGGCCTGCGAATGGAAACAGACGAATCAGCCGACAAGATCGGCGCGAAGATACGCCGGGCGGCGACGCAAAAAGTCCCGTATATTTTCGTGGTCGGGCAACGTGAAGTCGAAGCCGATACGGTTTCCGTCCGCAAACGCGGAGCCGGCGAAGTCGGCGCTGTTGCACTGGAAGAAGCAATCGATAAACTAAAGGCCGAAAGAGAATCAAAAGGCGCAGAAGAAGCATTTACTGAAGAAAGTAATTCGTAATTCGTAATTAGTAATTGGTCAAAAAAACCGATACCCAATTACGAATTACGAATTACCAATTACGAACATTTAGGAGATCGGTACCATCGCTAAAGAACTTCGTCGCAATGACCGTATTCGTGTTTCGGCGGTTCGCCTGATAGACGCCCAAGGCGAACAGGCTGGAGTCGTCGATACCAGGGAAGCCATTGAAATGGCGCGTCAGGTCGATCTTGACCTTGTGGAGGTCGCTCCGCAGTCCGATCCGCCCGTCTGCCGGATAATGGACTACGGCAAGTACAAGTACGACCTGAAGAAGAAGCAGCACAACGCCAAGTCGCACCGACACGAGGTGGAGATGAAGGAGGTCCGCATCAAGACGCCGAAGATCGGGCGCCACGACCTGGAAATCAAGATTAACCGTGCGCGTGAGTTCCTCCATCGCGGCGACCGGGTGCAGTTCACCTTACGCTTCCGCGGACGGGAAATGGCACACCAGTACCTCGGACGAGAGATACTCAATTCCATCAAAGCCGCACTGGAAGACGTCGCCAAGGTCGAGCGGGACTTTCGCATGGAAGGACGCCGGTTGATAATGGTGCTGGCATCGACGATTGACAAGCGACAGGCTGAACATAAACCCCCGAAAAAACCCGCTAAAGACACGTCTGCCGCCGCACCATCGGCAGCAGAGGCGGGAGCGGAATAATACCGCCGCCAATCAGGTTTATGGTGTCAAAGGCTTTTTGAGAGGAAATACTGCTCGCTTAACCGCGAAAACGCTTGAAAAACAAGTTCGGCAGTGATATATGAAGTAACTGATACCTCGGGCGCGCGTAGCTCAATTGGATAGAGCATCGGTCTACGGAACCGAAGGTTACAGGTTCGAATCCTGTCGCGCGTAGTAGTATTTACAAGGGTTTACGTTCACTCCGTGGCTCACTCCGCTCATTTTGGTACAGTTTTTGGTACAGTTGAAAGCAGAATCGATCTAACAAGATGGTCCCGCCGTGATAAAGGGTCCGGTGTTTGACGTGGGATTCCGGAACGTCGAGGCATCAACACTGTGAGCCTGCTGGTTGCGGTTGGGACGAGATCATCTGTTCATGGTAATGCTTCAGCACCTGTAGATAATGCTCTCGTTCGACATGTTCGCTGTGTCCAAGCCAGGCGGCGCTTACGAACGCAGGC
>JAUVIQ010000007.1 GCA_030592655.1 Planctomycetales bacterium
CCCCGTGGATATGCAGATCAATGAACCCCGGAGCGACAATCATCCCATCCGCATCCACCACCAAGGCCCCCTTCAAAAGCCCGGCGCTACCCGACCCCACCTCCACAGCCTCAATTTTCCCATCCCGGACCACGACCACACCACGCCGAATCACCATCCGCGAGGTATAAACCTCACCGTTCACGATGGCTACACGGCCAACGGATGCCTTACCAGAGTACGCCATAGATATTTTTCGCCTTTCAGGGTCGGCATGGTTTGGCGGAATGCGTCACGCGATGCGAAATTCCCGAAACCACTGCCCACTCAAACCTTACCATGAAAACATACTACCACCAACATCAACGAAAAACAGTAATGGCGTCGGCGAAATACTAATATCTACATCCTAGGCCAGTTGCGACACCTGGCGAGAAGTTCGCCCCGGCTGGAAACGTCGAAACGTTCATGAAGACGCTTTATGTGCGAGTGGACGGTGTGCGGACTGATGAACAGTTTCTGCGCGATCTGCTTTTCGCTGTCGCCCGTCAGCAGCAGTTCGAGCACTTGGCGCAAACGAGGCGGCAACGGTCGGCCTTTCACTGCATACGGACTCATCAGCGTCTCGCCCAGCATCCCCCGGATTTCCCGACAAAACAGCGTAAGCACACGCCGTTCACGAACGGATAACCGGCGTCGGCCTATATCTCGCCCTACCGTTAGAAACATCCTTGCAACGCCGGATTTGGGGTTCGGCGTCATTTGTGAGAAGATACAATCATCCACTCCCCAGCGACGAATGAAGTCGTTGAAGTGCGGGCTGCGGAACCACACGGCGTCGGAAACCAGCTCGCATCTCCGTCGGCACAACAACGACTGCGGAAGGGACTGCATCGCCTGGAAGGTCGGATCCGTCCAGACCATCTGCCGGTCCCAGTACTCCTCGAAGGTTGCCTTGTCGTCGGCGTCGCGCCAACCAATTGCGAACACGCCTTTCGCATCGGGGGTGGCGAACTTCCACGGCTCTGCATCGTCGCGGGGAAGCATACCGCAGACTATGACCCGTGAAGACAGCAACTCGGCCAGGCCATCGTGCATTCGCTGCCGCCAGGCTTGAATATCTTCCCCAACCTCGCGACATTCCCCAACCAGAAGGTAGATATCCCGCGCATCCCGCAAGCGAAGACGATTAGATTTGCTCATAACCCACACCAATTCAAGGGATTACCGATGATATACTACCACGGCTTGTCAATTCCTGCAAGACTTTAAATTCCCCTGTTTAGGGGAATTGTTGAAATTGCAATCCGTGTTACAATAGTCAGCGTCACGTCAGGAATGGCTTGGTGCAGAGCAACTCAAATATAGGAATCTTATAAAAGGAGTAACATCATGAAGTCAGTACGAACTCTTGCTATCGGCATTGTTGTTGTTCTGGCAATATCGGTATCGGCCGAGGCAATCAGTTTTCATGGCATCGGCTTTTTGTCCAGCAGCAATCCCGGGAGCGGTGCGAATGGCGTATCGGGTGACGGAAACGTCGTCGTCGGTTGGAGCCGGTCTGGTAGCAGCATGGAGATGGAGGCGATCCGCTGGGAAGCCGGCAGCATGGTCGGCTTGGACCATTTGTCTGGCGGTATGCCTTGGGGCCGCGCGTACGGCGCCTCCATAGACGGGTCCGTCGTCGTGGGGGAAGACGGTCGGCCCAGCGACAGTAAGGCGTTCCGCTGGACGGATACCGGCGGCATGGTCGGCCTTCCGGGCAGCTTCTTCCAGACCAGCGTCGCGTACGATGTCTCGTCTGACGGGTCCGTCGTCGTTGGGCGCAACTTGAACCACCAAGCGGGCTACTGGGCGGGCACACCGACAACATGGTCCCTCCTGTGCTCAGGCAGCGCGTATGGTGTTTCACCTGACGGATCCACCATCGTTGGCGTTGATCATGATACCAACCAGGCGTTCCGCTGGACGGACACCGGCGGCTTGGGCGGCCTGGGCGGCATCAGCGGAGGTTCCAGCGAAGCACGCGATGTCTCGGCTGACGGGTCCGTCGTCGTTGGGACTTCCAACGGTGAGGCATTCCGCTGGACGCCGGACGGGGGTATGGAAGGCCTGGGCGGTCTTACGGGTGATATATCCAGCACAGCATTGGCTGTATCGGCCGATGGGTCAATTATCGTGGGCAAAAGATGGGATTTTTATGTCGACCACGCATTTATCTGGGATTCAGACAACGACATGCAGGATATGAGGACATATCTGGTTGGGCAGGGACTGGACATGAGCGGCTGGAGGACTCTGTATGAAGCCACAGGTATCTCCGATGACGGCCTGACCATCGTCGGTACCGGGGAACACATGGTTTCCGGCAGTTGGGTCAGTGAGGGCTGGATTGCTACGCTTGATCCTCAGGGACCGCCCCCGCCGCCCCCAATCCCCGAGCCTTTGACGATGTTATGCGTCTTCGGCGGGGTCGTTGGGCTTGGCGGATACGTTCGCAGACGGCTCGCAATATAGGCAATTGTAGGGTGTGCAGGTTCTGTTTCCTGCACACGGAATTTCTCATCCACCAATCGCGTGTGCAGGGCACAGACCCTGCACACCCTACTGAATCTGGCCTACCTCCGAAAAAACCGGGGAAGAACCCGGGGGGGGGCTTCCCCGGAAAAATCGGAGTAAATTTCCCCCCTCGATTGGCCTGGCGGCCGGGTGAATCGTATATTTCTATTGGTCGAAGCCTGATCCGGCTTCGCACCGTAAAAAGAATTTCTGCTCCCACGCGGTTCGCGCTTCCACGCAAAGACGCGTTAGGGCTCAGGGCAAATTTTGTAGCGGTTCCCAGGAGGACCGCGTAATGAAACAAATACATACAGCCTCTCACCCTTCCGTCCTGTCCTTATTGGTTCGCTTCGGCTGACGGGTCCGACTTCTCGCTTACCCGGAATCCTACACCCAAACTCTACGTACTGCCCCCCCCTGCTTATCGGCGGCATCGGCGTCTTCCATTTAACCATCACTTGTCGCTACAATATCCCGACACGACACTCAACACTTGGGAAAGGACCGGATTGATGATCGGACAAGGATACGTAGAACGGACATTGACTGACGCGGAGATGCTGGACATCGTCGCGCGATCAGCCGGCGAACTGGACGCAGACGGAAAGAGCGTTCTGGTAATCGTACCGGACCATACACGCACCTGCCCGCTACCGGCGCTGGCAAGAGCGCTGCACGAAAATCTCGCAGCCAAAACGCGGAAACTCGACTTCCTCATCGCGCTGGGCACGCATCCGCCGATGCCGGCTGAACATATCGAAAAACATTTCGGCGTCGAACCGGGACAATGGGAAAAAGTCTTCGGAAAATCACAGGCATTCAACCACGAATGGCAGAACGAAGACGCCCTTGCCCACGTCGGAACGCTCTCGGCTGACGAAATCGACCAAATCAGCGGCGGGCTGTTCCAAATGGACGTCAAAGTTACCGTCAATAAACTCTTGTTCGATTACGACCGCATCCTGATATGCGGGCCTGTGTTTCCGCACGAAGTTGTCGGGTTCTCCGGCGGGAACAAGTACTTCTTCCCCGGTATCTGCGGGGCGGAACTGCTGAACTTCTTCCACTGGCTCGGAGCCGTGATTACCAATCCCAAGATCATCGGAACCAAGCAGACGCCGGTAAGGACGGTCGTTAACCGCGCAGCCGAGATGCTGAAGATGGACAAATTCGCCCTGTGCATGGTAACGACCAAAGACGGACTCTTCGGGCTGTACTTCGGAAGCCCCGAAGACGCATGGTCGTCGGCGGCGGACTTATCGGCGAAGATTCACGTTACCTATATGGACCGCTCGTTCGATTCGATCCTTGCCGAGGCGCCAAAGATGTACGACGACCTCTGGGTGGCGGGCAAGTGCATGTACAAGACCGAGGCGATTGTGGCTGACGGTGGCGAACTGATTATCTACGCCCCACACGTTACGGAGATTTCGTACACGCACGGCAAGGTCATCGACGAGATCGGCTACCACACGCGGGATTATTTCCTCGGGCAGTGGGAAAAGTTCAAGGATTTTCCGTGGGGGGTGCTGGCCCACTCGACTCACGTCCGGGGTATCGGCTCGTACGAGAACGGCGTGGAAAACTGTCGCGTCAAGGTTACGCTGGCTACGGGAATCCCCGAAGATCGCTGCCGGAGGGTCAATATGGGCTACCTCGATCCCGCCTCGATTGACATCGCCGACTGGCAAGGCCATGAGGACGAAGGCCGTTTTTATATCCCCCGCGCCGGCGAAATGCTCTACAAACTCAAAAATCCGCCGGAATGGCAGAAATTTGAGGAGTAAAGTAGTAGTCTGTAACAAAACTCATACTTGTTTCAGTTTGATTGCGAGCATATCATAGATTGGTGGCGTTATGGCTAATTATCGAAATTACATCATGAGCGCTCTCCATGAACATCGCCGGGAAATCCAGCGTTTGGGCGTACGAAGCCTGTCGTTGTTCGGCTCATGCTCCAGGGGCGAGGAGACGGCCGACAGCGATCTGGATTTCGTAGTTGAGTTCGACGTCAAGTCCTTCGACGCCTATATGGACCTGAAATTATTCCTGGAAGAACTGTTCAGCCGGCATGTCGATCTCGTTCTCGCCGACACCATTAAACCCCGACTCCGCGAGAATATCATGAAGGAACTAATTCATGCCCCGGGACTATAAGGTCTATATGGAAGACATCCTGGCCGCTGCCGAGAAAGTTATCAGATATACTGCGGGACTTTCGCCGGAGGATTTCGTTCAGGACGAAAAGACGTTCGATGCGGTCATTCGGAACCTGGAGATTATCGGGGAAGCGGTCAAAAACGTACCTGATGATGTCCGCAAGCAATTTCCAGACATCGAGTGGAAAAAAATTGCCGGGTTGAGAGACATTCTCATCCACGAATATTTCGGCATTGACGTAGAGATCGTTTGGGACGTTATCACCAACAAACTGCCGGGCCTGAAGCGTGATATCCAGAAGATTCTTGAGTGACAAATGCTTCGGCGTGGGATGAAACGCATCACAGTCATATCGATTCTGTTACTTGCTGTTGCGGCGGTTGCGATTGTCCTGTTTCGCTGCCGATCAAAGCCGCGTGCGAGCGGCGTCATTCCACAGGAAGCGTACGTCTGGCAGCGGCAGTGGACGCCGGGGGTCAAAAAGGCCGTCCGCGAGCACGGCCCGTCTTTCTCCGGCTTGGTGTTTCTGGGCGCGGAAATCACTTTCCGCAGCGGGCAGGCGACTGTTGTCCGAGCCGAAGCCGATTACGAGTCGCTGCGTCAGGCCCGCAAACCTGTCGGGGTGACCTTGCGAATCGGACCGTTTTCCGGGCCTTTCCGTTCCGACGACAAGATCGCCTCGTTGATTGCCGACGTATCGAGCGGACTTATCGACCAGGCCCGCGATGCCGGTCTGGAGGTTCGTGAACTTCAGATCGATTTCGATTGTCCTACGTCGAAACTGAGCGGCTATCGCGTCTGGATCGAGGCGATTCGCTGGCGTTCAGCCCCCGTGCCGGTAACGTTCACAGCCCTGCCGACGTGGCTGGATTCAGAGGATTTCGCATCACTGGCATCCGCCGCCGACGGGTTCGTCCTCCAGGTCCACTGGTTGAAGAGGCATGAGCGGGTCGATTCGCCCTTGTCGCTGTGCGACCCTGCCGATGCGCGTCGATGGGTCGAACAGGCTGCTCGATTCGGTCGGCCTTTCCGCGTGGCGCTGCCGACTTACGGATACGTCGTGGCGTTCGATAAGGCGGGACAGTTCGCAGGTATCTCGGCTGAACAGCAGGCAATTTCGCTGCTGCCGGACGGTTCGGTCCGCTATGTTCAGGCCGATGCCGCTGCAATGGCCGGTCTGATTCAAGTCTGGAAGGCGGACAGGCCGATGAATCTAAAGGGAATCATCTGGTACCGCTTGCCGACCGGCAACGACGTGCTGAACTGGCGGCCTGTAACGCTGTCGGAAATAATGGCTGGTCGAGTCCCTTACCCATCCCTGCGAGCGACGGTCCGCCGGACCGCCTCGGCGTTGTGGGATATTCAACTCGTCAACAACGGCCAGGCCGACGCGCCTCTGGACGGCAGAATCGTCGTAGTGAAATGGGCGGGGGCGGACCTGCTGGCCTGCGACGCACTGGGCGGTTTCGAGCGGGCGGACGAGAAGGCCGGCGAAATTCGATTCCGGTTCCGGGCTGAATCATGCCCGCTTCCGCTACGTCCGGGATGCAAATATAATGTAGGCTGGTTACGCTTGAGCGAAGACAGAGAGGTTCACGCAAATGTCATTTCGAACCCGTAGTTACGCATTGATTGGATCGGTGTTGCTGGTAGCGGCCAGGTTGCTTTGGGCCTGCGGGCCGCATTACGAACCCCGTCCGCTGGAAGAGGGTGACAGTAGGCTGCTTGCTGCACCGGCAGGAAGATTCATGGTCGAGTTGAATCGGATTACCCCGCCCGGCAAGAGCAAAATTCGCGCGATTCCGCCGAAGGAGAATCAAAGCCCGCAGCAGCAGACGGCTTCTGTCGGTGAGTCCGATCTTCGTTCGGCAATGACAGGCCGGGGCATACCAGCGGCGAGAGGCGAACAAATGCTGAAGGACTACGCCGCATTACGAAGCGCGAACCAAAAATTCCATAACGATCTGGAGAACTACTACAGGCGATTAGTGTGGATAGATGCCGCAGAGCGCAAGAAGGCCAAACCGCCCGTACGTCCCAAACTGACCGTTCCGGCGAATCTGCCTCGGGAGTTTGAACTGTACCTTCACGGAGCGACCGCCTGGCACGCCAACGACATCAAAGCGGCCCGCAAATCATGGTTGGCCGTGATGGATTTACCGAAGGCACAGCGGAAGTATCGCACCGTTTGGGCTGCGTACATGCTCGGGCGAAGTTACATCATAAAAGACCAGCCCAAAGCCGTAACGTGGTTCAAAAGCACGCGGAAATTCGTCGGTGAAGGGTTCCCGGATTCGCTGGGCCTGTCGGCGGCGAGCCTCGGATGGGAAGGCCGGGCCGAATTGTACCGGAATAACTACTGCCGGGCGATTGAACTGTACATGCTCCAGCATAAGACCGGCAGCAAATCGGCTGCGGCGTCGCTGCGAGTATGTGCGGCGAGGATACTCCGAGCCGATGAAAAAACGCTCGTGAAGGCGGCCAAACACGAACTGTCCCGTCGAGTGGTAACCGCCCATCTTGTAGCCGGACGCAGCGCGCTGTGGATAGCGTCAGGGAAGATCAAGCCGGAACATACGAAAGTCTGGTTGTCGGCGGTAACCAAAGCCGGCATCAAAGACGTTCGCGGCGCGGACCGTCTGGGGTGGATTGCATATCGCGCCGGACAGATGAAATCGGCTAAACACTGGGTCTCGCTTGCGCCGGTCGATGCGCCGATTGCGCAATGGATACGCGCCAAACTCCTGCTGCGAGACGGCAAACTCGACCGGGCCGCCGCGATGCTCGCCAAAGTAGTCCGCAAACTACCGGAAATCAAAGACGCGCCCGCGAGAAATGAACTCGGGTGGTGGTGGCGACACGAGAATGACTATCCCAGGCGAATCGCCGGAGGTGAACTGGCGGTACTGAAGATGTCCCGCCGGCAGTACGTCGAGGCGCTGGACCTGCTGAACCGCAATTACTGGCTGGGCGATGCCGCCTATATAGCCGAACGCGTCCTGACTGTTGATGAACTTGTCAAATACATTGATAAACGCCGCTCGGACGAATCGTTGACGTGGCTATATCCGGTCCTGGCCCGTCGGCTGACGCGCATGGGACGATGGAAACAGGCGAAAAAATATTTCTCACTGGACAACTGTAAAATACTGGATGAGTACATCCAAAGCATTCGGGACGGTAATGATTCCAAACGCTCAAAGGCCAAGCGGGCGGAGTCTTTCTGGAAGGCCGCTACCATCGCCCACGACCACGGCGTTGACCTGATGGGATACACAACCGCCGACGAATACGGACGCCAATCGGATGGGACGTTTCACCTCTGGCCTGACAGCCTGCGCACGCTTCGCCCCTGGGAGTATAAGGCCGCTCCGATAACCACAGATGAACGAGGTCGTACCGCCAAACACAAACCCAAAGACCCCAGGCGCTGGCATTATCTTTACGAAGCCGCCGGGCACGCCTGGCGAGCGTGCGAACTGATGCCCGACGAATCGGACAAAACAGCCCGGCGTCTGTGCGAGGCGGGAACGTGGATAAAATATGGCAACCCCGACGCCGCCGACCGGTTCTACAAGGCCCTGGTCATCCGCTGCGGCAACACCAAACTGGGACAACAGGCCGACAAGTTACGCTGGTTCCCGAGATTACCAAAAGATTAAGTTGGCGATACACACAATTGCCGATATAATGTGTATGGTGATTTCAGGAGAAGGTAACAATGAAGCGAACGAATATCGTAATGGATGAGAGGCTGGTTGCGCGGGCAAAACGAGTTACGGGTCTTAAAACGACACGCCAACTCGTTGATCATGCCCTGCGAGAGATAGTCCGGCACCGAAAACAGCGCGACATCCTGAAACTACAGGGTAAGGTTGATTGGGAAGGCGACCTCGCCGCAATGCGTCGTGGCCGAGACTTCTCGTGATTCTCGTCGATACCAGCGTGTGGATAGATTATTTTCGCGGCGTGGACTCGCCGGAAGCCGGGTGGCTTTCTTCAGCCATCGCCGACGACGCAGACCTCTATATGTGCGGCATGGTTCTGACGGAAATTCTCCAGGGCATCAAGTCGGATTCGCAATACAAGGCAACCAGGCGGTCATTGGAAACGATGCTCTACCTGCCAACTTATCGGGATGCCTATTACCTGGCTGCGGATATCTACCGTGCAGCGCGAAAACGAGGACAGACAATCCGAAACACCATTGATTGCATCATTGCTGCCTGCGTAATCACCAACAACGCACGGCTTGTCCAAAAGGACAAGGATTACATCACTATCGCGTCCGTCTCAAAACTCAAACTTGTTTCGGTCTGACCGGCTGCGTTCGCACAGCAGAATCAACAGGCCCTCTCCTTCTTGTTCTTCAGCATCGCGCGGAGCATCTGAATCCGGCCGATGTGCACCGCCGTATGCCCTGCGGTTTGCATCAAAACCTGCGCAACTGTGTGTCCCTCATCAGACGTCTGCGGGACTTTATGGAAGTCCTCTTCCGCAAGTGATGCGATATACTCGTGGCTCGTTGCCCGCACGTTACGAACCCAGTCCCTGACCTTCTCCACGGAGTCCACAGCGTCCCTGACAGCGCCGGCCGAAACCCATTCCGGACCAAAGACATCAAATTCAGGGGGGATTAGGCCGTTACGTAGGCCTTCCAGGAACCAGCCGATGTGAAACCGTTCTCGATGAGCGATGTGGCCTACATGCCATAGCGCACAGAGGCTTTTCTGTGTCGGCACCCAAAAGAGTTGTTCATCCGACAACCCCTCGATTTCCTTAATGGGATCGGTGTACCAGAACCCGCGCCCAAACGCCCAATGAAAGGCGGTGTTCCATTCGTGATTATGTCTGCTGCTCATGACTGTCTCCAAGACTTGCAGGAAAAAGGGGACAGGCAACTTTTTGAGAAGATAAAAAGTAGCCAGTCCCCTTTTTCCTACGCCGCCTTGGCTGGTTGGGCTGGTTGGGTCTCTGCCAGCAGTTTCAGGCGCATCGGCAGCAGGGCCGTCTGGAGTTGGACGTCCTCGCTGAGTTGCTTTTTCAACAGGTCCGTCAGCCGGTCTGCGTCAACGTTCTTGAGAATATCCGTTTCCTGTCGGATTTCCGCCCATCGGTTCGTCTGGCGAATCGTAACCTTGACCGGCACATCCGGATCGACGCCCCACGTTTTGGACCCGTTTGTCCGATGCAGGCATCGTCCCGACGGAAGGTAATAATATGCGGTGGTGAGTTTCAGGCTTGCGAGTTTGGATTTCAGCGGCATCGGTCGCTGGACGCTTCCCTTACCGTAAGTTCGCTCCCCGACAATCGTCGCCCGTCCCCAGTCCTTCAACGCGCCGGCGACTATCTCCGAGGCTGACGCGCTGTGCTGATTAACCAGGACGATAACCTTTCCCCGCTGATACGACCCGCGAAAAGTGGCGTTTTTGGGCGGCGATTGCCCACGACGACCTTTTATCAGCACAATCAGCCCGCGAGCAAGAAATTCATCGGAGACATCCTCCGCCGCCGACAACAGTCCGCCGGGATTGAACCTCATATCAACAATGACGCCTCGAACCGGCGGCTTGGCCCGGCGAAGGTTTAGCAGCACCCGGTGAAGTTTGTCGGCGGTATCGCTCGTGAACAGCGTAAGGCGGATGTATCCTATCCGCTCAACCGGGTCGATAAAGAAATCCCACTTTCCGCCAGGCAGACGGCGCCAGCCCTTGATGGTCTGGATGCGTATCGTGTCGCGTCGGATAGTTACGTCGAACGGTTTGCTTCTGCCCGATCGTCGGATCGTCAGCGTAACGTCGGTTCCCTTCTTTCCGGTAATCAGTTTCACCGTGTCTTCAAGGTCCATCATCCTGGTTTCGACCCCGTTGACTCGGATGATGTAGTCCCCCGCCCGGATACCCGCCTGTAACGCCGGCGCGTCGGCCAACGGTGTTACGACCTCAATGGCCCTGCCCGGCTCCTTGCGTATCTGCACGCCGACCCCGCAAAAAGACCCCAGCGTCCGCTTGCGAAAATTCTCTTCCTGGTAAGGCCAGATCATCGAAGTGAACTTATCCAGCGTCGAGAGCATACCCTCGGCGAATTCCATGTTCACCACTTCGATGGGCAGATTCAGCGTATCGGAATTGAGGTCGAGGACACGGTTCAACGCTTCTTTGACGTCAAGGCAATCCGGGGATTTTGCACTACGCATCTGCTCAATCTGCCGGTCGATACCCTTTAAAAAAGCCAGGCGTGCGGGTTTGTCCTTCAAAGCCGAAAGCGTTTCAGCCGCCCGACTACTGGTAACGAGCACGCGAACGGCATCAAGCCCGCCCAGACCGATCTTCCTGTAATCCGGTTCTTTTACGTAGTTGTCGTCTATCCGTTCAACGGCGGTGCGAACCATTACGGTGTCTATCCCCGTAATCATCTTTTTCCATTTCGGTTCTTCAGGCGGGGTCGTCGCACGCCCAGGCGTATCTTCGACCGGAGCGGTAGTTGCTTTGTTTGTCGTCGGTGTCTTCGAAGCGGACACGCCGCCACGACCGTAAATGCTCTGCACACGAACATGCCTGCCCGTTTTCTTGAACATTTCCTTGAAGGCGATATTGTCCCGGTCAATCCCGCCAAGCCCGTCGCGCCCGTAAATCATCACGGCATCAAGCCACTTCTTTTCCTTTACCAATTTTCTGCCCTGTTTGTCGGCATCGCGGATAAGTTCGACGACCCACTCCTGCCGACGAAACGCATCCGGGTCGTCGGTCAATTCCATTGCCTCGCCCGCATGGACCAGCGCCGCCATCAGCGGCTCTTTGGTCACCAGCACGCCCATGTCTATCAGCGCGTCATGCACATCTTCGGATGCTTTCTTCAGGGCGCGCCAAGAGCCGGGTTGATCGTCCTTAAGCCAGGCCTTGCGATAACCGGATATTGTGCGCGTCAGGTTCTTCGCCGATGTCCTGAACGCTTCGGGCCAGGGACCTTTTCGCCCCACAACAAGCGCACAGGCCGACGTGAGTTCCTTATCGGCGCTGTCGAGATGACCGAGGACAACCTTGCGGACATCCGCAGGCTGGGAGGTTGAGTTGATCGCCAGGAACTCATCCGCCGAAGTTACCGAATCAGTGATGGACCTGATATGCTTCCACAGCTTCTCGTCCAGTTTCGCCTTGAGAAGTTCCGGGCGATACCCCTGGGCCAATCTCGCCAGTTTAACACGCTTCACAGCGGCCGACAGTTCCGCCTGTCGTTCAGCATCGGACTTGGCGCGAATCTTCAGATACTCCGCCGTCAGTGTCTTGGCCTTGACGAGAGTGCTATCGGCAGCGAGCGTACCAGCCGAGTCCAGCAACGCCGAACCTCCGGCGAAATCACCGCTTATCAATGACTTGAAAGCCTCGGCGCGAACCTGGGCGAAATCCTTTGTCTTCTCGACATCAGCCGGAGCAGTAGAACGGTCCGGAACCGTGGAGAAAACATCCACCGCAGACCACAAAACCAAAGCAGAAAGAAAAATCGCAAAATATCGACTAAACTTCACTTCTGAAACCTCCAACTGAAGGCCAAAACTTAATTTATCACGCCCCGACGGGACGAATTAGACTATTATAACCCAAATGAGTCCGTTATGGCAAACAGACTTTTCCGCCTGATCAGTTCTATAGACTGGCGGAAGAGGCTTGGGGGAGGTATCATCTAATGGCAAGAATGTCAGGAGTTTCGAAGCCATGATTCAATGCAAGGACTGTGAACATTTCAACCGGGACGAGCAAGGCCGAATCAGTTTCACATGCGACCCGTTCGACAACGTCAAAGAACCGCAATGCCTGCTCAAATGGCAACTCATCAAGATCAACCAGATGGTCGATGCCTACCAGGCTACGCTCGGATACTACCAGAAACTAGCGCCCATGCAGGATAAACTCTTCAAGGCAATGGAACGCGAACTGGACGATATGAGCGAATCAGATAAGTGGAAGTACGAAGAAGACGAGGAAGACGAGGACGAGGACAAACACGAGCACGAAGAAGATACGCCACAATGGTGAGGAATTGCGGACCCTAGGTCCCGTGGGGATTGTGGATTGCGGATTGCGGATTTCAAAAAAGACTGATTTGCATCAATTCTGGATTTCCTGCGGGTTGTCGGAAGACGCCTGGGCGGAGGCGATTCAACGTTACGAGCGGTATTACCACCTCATTCTCGACCACAACCGGGCCAACGGACTTATGGGGCAAATTACCCGCGAGGATTTCCACTTCAAGCACATCGCCGATTCACTGGCTGTGCTGCTTGTATATCCTGAATTACTTGTCCCGAGTAAAATCGAGGGGTTCGCCGGCCCGGTGCGTCTTGCCGACGTTGGTTGCGGAGCCGGGCTGCCGGGGATCGTCCTTGCTATCGCCCTGCCTCATCTGCAACTGACCGCTATCGAATCCAATCACAAAAAGGCCGATTTCGTGAAACTGTCATCCTCTGAACTGGGTCTGGAAAATCGTGTCAAGGTGGTTGCCCGCCGAAGCCGAGAAATCGCCCGCGACGAACAATACAGGGACCGATTCGACGTAGTAACCGCTCGCGCTGTCGCCCCAGCCGATAAAACAATCCGCGAAAACCGTCTGCTTCTCGCACCTGACAGTTCGTTAATTCTCTACAAGACCCCCACCGCCATCGCCGACGAATTACCTCTCGCCCGCCGCGAAGCCGACAAGCATAAACTAACCGTCGAAACCAGCGATGTTATCTCGTTACCCGCCGAAGCCGGCCAGCGACAATTCATCCGCATCCTTTCGCAAAACCACTGAAACTTATAGAATCTACGCACCGCCGATTGGACTGAAAACCGACTCTTGAGAAACGCCGAAAGGCCGCGATGGCAAAAGACCAAAAACCTGCCGACGCAAACGCTGTGAAGCCCGAAATCGACACGAGGCCGGGCCTCTTCCGCCGAGGGCTGGGACATGTCCCAACCTGGGTGATTGCTTTGGGTCTGCTGCTTCCGATTCTCGTACTCGAACAATTCGATCTCCTGTCGAAAATCAAATGCCTTTTCGACAACTCATGGGGATTCCTGATCCTGGCCGGGATAGCACTGTTCATTCCCGGTGCGTTGAAGCGTTGGAACTGGCGGGGCATTCTGCTCATGGCGGTCCTGGGCGCCGCTTCGGCTGTGATTGGGCGAGTCTTGTCCCGAACCACTATAGTGGCACATAGCAATGTCCTTACTGTGCTGATAGCGGCACTATTCTTACTCCTTCTTGGCTTGGGGGAGATGTTCCTCCAACACAAGCGAAACTGGAAAAACCTTGCGTGGCTCGTGAGTGGAGTAATCGCCGTAATCGCCATCCATTTCCTCGTACAGGATTATCTATGGGCAACCGGATGGATGGTCAGCCTGCCGAATCGTTATGGAAGTACAGGCAGTCAGGCGTTTGTCGATGTAATCAAACTGCCGCTGCTGGCTGTTCTTACCTGGCTGACGATCCCCGTCTGCCTCCGTATTGCTGCTTCGGGTTCCAGAGCGAAACGGCTGGCGTTGGGCGGGACCTTCACCGGGGCCGTTGCTGTGTACGTCGTCTTTGCACACATCCTTTGGTATCCGCTGATGGCGAAGTCATTGACGGGAGATGGACCATTCGAACGGGCAGCAGCGGTTCGCAGTCTTGCCTGGCGCGGAAGAGATTCGGATTTTGAACGCATCTGGCAGACGCTGGAAGAAGCAGACTGGACAAAACCTTATGCCTGGGCGGAAGAAAGCCCGTCGTATATTGGCGACTGGCGTCAAATAGCCATCGCTCACCTGGCCAAGCGAGATTCTGCCGATACGGCCAAGAAATTATCTCGCTTGTTGCGTAACCGGCCACGGAAAAAGTTAGCCTATGAGGCAGCGCCTCTGTTCGCCAAACACAAGAGATACGAAACCGTTCCAATCCTGATGCGATATGCCCTGAGTGAGCGCGATTATCGATGCATCACAGCATTGGAGCAGATGAATCTGCCCCGGTCGGCATTGCCGATTATGCGTTCCAGAATTGTCTGGGAAATTCGCTTCAACGGCAAACCACTAACGCGGTTCTCGAAGGAAACCTGTGAACGCCTCAAGCCATTACTGGGCAGCGATCCCGGCAACAAGGTCGATGCGTGGCTTCAACTATACGATAAGGTTATTGCCGATCGGCCTACGCCGCTTCCCAAACCCATTCGGCAGAAAACCGACCATGTTATCACCTCCATGTTACTATACTATGTTTATGAGAATGACGGGGCACAGATCTCGTTTGATTTGGGCAGGCAAAAAGGGTGGTCTTCTGAGCAAGTTCGAAAAATGATCCGGTCGATCCGGAAGCCTGATTGGGACGTGATTACCACCGAAGAACTGGAGCGAGAAATCAAAGCCTACGGCAAAAGATACGATGCCGTGCTTGACAAGCATTTCCCGCCGCAGACACAACCGGCCGATACCGCTCCAGCGAACTGAAATCCGGGGCCGGTAGGCTGGGCCGGAGCGAAGCGCAGTCCCAGCTTCAATCTCGAAAAAGGTGGGACTCGCTCCGCTCGGCCCAGCCTACCGGTTATTGCATTACGATATATCTCACTGCCTTTTCGAGGCGTTTTCCGCGCAAACCGACATCTTCGAGGCTGCCGATGTGTCCGCTGCGGCGGGTTTTGATGATTCGCCCTGCCGTTATCGGTCCGATACCCGGTACTCGCAGAAGCGAGTCCCGGCTGGCCGATGAAAGCCGAACAGGGAAAAACTCCGGATGGCGCTCGGCCCACCGCTGCTTGGGATCAACCTCAAGCGACAAACTCCCGTCCGGCTCGAAAAGTATGTCATCCATATCCCACTTGTACTTTCGGATAAGGAAATCGGCCTGATACAGGCGATGCTCGCGAGTAAAAAGGTCTTCGGGACGCAGCGGCGCCTTCCGCTCGCCGGGCAGCGACGGGTCGCCCAGGCCTCGCTGGTAGGCGCTGAAATAGACGCGGTTCAGATTCAGGCGGCGGTACAGGCCGAAAGTCGCACGGACAATATCCGAATCGCTCTCGTTCGACGCGCCCACGATAAACTGCGTGGTCTGCTTGACACGCTCGTAGCGATTACCTTTCGCGGTGAGTCGGCTGATGAGTTTCATCGGGCCGACGATATCGCGGTCGAAATCCTTCATCTTCGAGAGTGTCTCGAAAGATGACCGCTTCGGGGCCTCGACGTTGAGCGAGACCGCGCTTGCCAGCGAAAGCGCCTTGGCGATAGCAGCGTCGGACGCGCCAGGGATTATCTTCAGATGAATGTAGCCGCGATAGTGGAACTTCCAGCGGAGGATTTCAGCCGCCGTCGTCATGCGGTCCATCGTATAGTCCGGGCTGCGAATGACGGCAGAGGTCAGGAACAACCCGAACGTCTTCCGCTGCCGGGCGTAATCCATAAATACGCCGGCGACCTCTTCAGGCCCGAGCGTGCAGCGACGGTAGTCCTGATCGTTCCGCAGCGGGCAATACCGGCAGTCGTTGACGCAGGAATTCGACAGGAGCGTCTTGAGAATGATGGACGTTCCCCCGCCGGGAAGCGAGGCCGGGTAAAGCCAGGTCCCGCCCGCCCCGCGACGACGATGGTCGCCGTCGGTCGTGCCGCACGCGCACGAAAGGTCGTACCGCGACGCATCGGCAAGAAGTTCGAGCTTCCGCTGCGTATCCATATAAGGGTCGTAACTTACCCTAACAGGTGGCGAACAGCAAAGGGAAAATAAAATATTCCTGCGGAGTCGCCAGTTCGCTGTCATGGGAATTTCGGATATACTGATTGGCCTGATGAAATCGTCCGAAGCGATTAACATACTTCTGGAGCGCAGCGAACTGACCGTCCGTCGGGCAGGCCGGTTCCGGTACGGTAAATCGTACTCACTGCCCCGCCGCTACGTGGATGATTACGACCTGATTCTGATCGGACAAGGCAGCGGCTGGTGGGAAATCGAAGGCTTGGGTCGGCGGCGTGTGCGTCCGGGTACGATAATGCTCTTTTCACCACGGATCGCCCACGGCACAGCCGAGGCGATGCCCGGACCGGTCGAACTTATCAGCATCCATTTCAATCTTCGCATCGAGCGTGGTGTCGATTTCTTCGCCGTAGCGCCGTTCAGGCCGATGATTTACGTCAAGCAATGGAGAAATCTGTACGAGCAGTCGCTTCGTATCGCGGCGGAGTGGCGAGGCCAGGGTCGTCTCGGACGTAACGTTCTCGTCCATGACCTGACGCGATCCCTGCTGGTGGAGATCGTCCGGCGTTACATGCACTCCGGCGACGGGCAGGTCGCAACGGACAGCCGGGTACTGGAGGTTCTGCGACGCCTGGATAGCGAGTTCGCCGGTCCGCTGACCGCATCCGATATAGGCCAATGGGTCAATCTGTCGCCGTCGCATCTAACGTCGCTTTTCAGGAGGGAGTTGGGAATCGCTCCGACCGAGGCGCTTCGCGGGCGGCGTATGCGAGAGGCCCGCAGGCTGCTGCTCGGTTCATCGCTGTCGATAAAAGAAATCGCACACTGCAGCGGTTTCCATGACCCGCTCTATTTCTCCCGCGCGTTCCGACGAACGACCGGTATGACGCCGCTGAATTACCGTGAATCGGCGAAAAATCCATAAGAATCCCGCGCACGTCCATTTCGCCGGAACGGAAACGGTCATATCATACAGACGATAAAACCGTCTCTGGAAAACGCACAGGAGAACGCGACAGTGAACCCGCGACAACGATACATTGAAACGCTTACGTTCGGAACGCCCGATAAGATCCCCTTCAAACCCGGCATCCCAAGGGAATCGACGATAAAGGCATGGAAAGAGCAGGGCTTCCCTGCCGAGGTGGATAGAGCGGACTGGTTCAGTCATCTGCTCAAGACACTCGGAATCACTCCCGAACAAACGCAGCCAAAAATCGAACTCGATGTGAACTTCACCATGATCCCCCGGTTCGAGGAAAAGGTACTCGAACACAAAAACGGTCATTACGTCGTTCAGGACTGGAAGGGCAACATCTGCGAGATATCCGACGAATTCGACATAACGTATCTGCGCGAGGCAAAGGACTTCGTTACGCGCCGCTGGATTAAGTGCCCGGTGGAAAATCGAGACGATTGGGAGCAGATGAAAGGCCGTTACGACGTTGACGCTCCCGGCCGGTTTTCGGAGGACTTTGAGCAACGGTGTAAAAAAGCCGCCGACCGCGATTACCTTTTAGATGTCTATTTTTCCGGCCCGTTCTGGCAGATGCGAGAATGGTGCGGGTTCGAAGGGCTGTGCTTCATGATGATCGAGCAGCCGGACTTGGTAGCAGAGATGGCCGAGTTCTGGAACGATTTCATTGCGACCATGCTCGAACGGGTTTTCGAGCACGTCGTACCGGACGTTGTCTATTGGTCGGAAGACATGGCCTACAAGGCCAAGGCGATGATTTCGCCGGCGATGACGCGACAGTTCTGCATGCCCAGTTGGCGTCGCTGGGCCCGACAGGCAAAGTCGGCCGGTTGCCCGATAGTAGATGTGGATTCGGACGGATTCATCGGCGAGTTAATTCCACTCTGGATCGAGTCCGGCGTTAACGTCTGCGACCCGATAGAAGTGGCAGCCCACAACGACATCAACGAGTTTCGCCGACAGTTCGGAAAGAAAATGGCCTACAACGGCGGAATAGACAAACGGGCGATGGCCAAGGGCGGACAGATCATCCGCGACGAACTGAAACGCATTGAGCCGGTCGTCAAGGACGGCGGATTCATACCCGGATGCGATCACGGCGTCCCGTCAGACGTCTCCTGGCCTAATTACATAGACTACGCAAGACAACTCGCACAGATGACAGGATGGTTATAAACTTCCGCCATCCGACGGGGATTATTTCTTCAGAGCGCAGGTCAGCGCCTCGATCTGCAGGCCTATTTTGCTCCTTAGCGCCAGGAGTTTTTTTCCGTCCTGCTCCCAGTCGTCGGTTCTGTTGGCGGCACGGCGAACAGCGGCAAGGATTCGCTGCGAGGCTCGCAAAATTTTCTGCCGGGCGGGTGTGCTGCGCCGTTTGGACAAGGTGGCGCTCTTGCGTTCCAGCAGGCGGAGGTATTCGTAATCCTCGATACTGTCCCTGATGACCTTCAGCCGGATTGAACTTACAGGCCCGTCCGGTCCGGGATAGACCAGTTGCCCGCCGCCGGCGCAGTCCATCGGCTTGCCGAGCACCGAGCAGTAAAACGTCGGGTCCCAGGGCTTGTTGGGCCAGCGGTCGGCGATGTTCGGTTTGAAGTTTGAATTCCCCCGAGCACCGGAGTTCCAGATGTCGGCGCACCAATAACCCAGCCCGTCCAGTCCATAGCGCCACGTCAGCCAGCCCGTTATGCGACAATCGATCAGCGGATAGTCCAGGAGCCAGTTGGGGAACGGGTGCGGCTCGCAGGCAAGGTACCACCACACCTCGTCGCCGGCCTTTTTTCGACGCTCGTAGAAGTCCTGGTACTTGTCGTAGCAGCCTGCGCCTCTGCCGGGGCTTTGGCCCAGATTGGGGCACCAGATGTCGCTGTGTCCCTCCAACTCGAATGGTTCGAAGTTGGCCACCGTCATGCGCGGTACGTCCGGGGCGATCTTCTTGGCCAGTTCGCACATCCTGCGCATGTGGGGGTACATCTTGGCTGGCGGCTCGTCCCAGACGTAGTTGAAGGCGTTCTTCAACCATCCCTTCCGGCGAAGGTGCTTGACGTAACTATCCAGCAACTCGGCGACGGCCTTGTCGAATTCGGGCGAGTCGAACAGCCCCTCGCCAAGGTGGCCGAAACGCTCCTTCAACAGCGGGTTGAACTCGAACAGCGACTTGGCTTCCTGCCAGAAAGGCGGCGCGAAGATGTTGAACCGCATTCCCATATCCACCAGAAGCCGAAGGTACGGGTCCAGTTTCGTAAAGTCGTAGGAGAGCCTTCCCTTGGCGTCCTCTTTGATGCTCACGATCCGAGGGTCGCGGCTCGTAACGTACCCGTAGAAGAGCGTGTTGATGCGATGGTCGTTGAGGAACCGCAGGTACTTGCGGACCATTGCGCCCTGTTTGGCCGGCGAGCCGGGATAGAAATCGTAAAACCGCGACTGGTTGTCCATCGTACTGAAGCCGAAGACGGTTGCCAGGTGCGTCTTGTCCGGCAGGGCGAAACCCCAGACCGTCAATTTTACCTGTACTGTCTGCGGAGGCGCGCCCGACGGGCGAACCTCGATCTGTCCGCTATAATCGCCGGCCCTGGTACCTTTAGGAACATAGACCGAAACCCAGATAGGCTGGAGATGCCCCTTCGGTACGTCGAATCTCTTGTAGGGATGGAGGATGTCGGGCCAGTACTTGTCGGGCTTGTGGCCTTGGGTCTTGACCGACTCGACCACGAAGAGACTGACGTGTCGCGCGTCTATCTTCCTTCCGGTCTGTTCATCAACAAGTGCAGTCTTCCGCAAGGTAACGTTCTTGAGTTCCTTGCCGGATGCGGCTACGAAAACTTGAAAGGCGTCGTGCCCGTTTCGCGCCGCGGCGATTTCGACCTTCGTTGCAGCGGCGTACCGGTCCGACTCCTGCCGCGTCAAGCGGAGGTTCGACCGGCCTTCCTTGACCAACGAATTACCCGCAGCCAGGTAATATTCTTCCGCTGACGTCTTCCCGCACCGGCCCGGCCTTCGTGCTGTGCCTGTCATGTTCTTGCTCCTTAATCACATTAGGCCGCCTCTGAACGGCGGCGATTATTTCTTCAGTGCGCAGGTCAGCGCCTCTATCTGCAGGCCTATTTTGCTCCTTAACGCCAGGAGTTTTTGTCCGTCCTGCTCCCAATCGTCGGCTTTATTTGCTGCCCGGCGAGCGGCGGCAAGGACGCGATTCGAGGCGCGCAGGAGTTTCTTCCGGGCGGGTGTGCTGCGCTGTTTGGCCAAGGCGGCGATCTTGCGCTCCAGCAGGCGAAGGTATTCGTAATCTTCGATGCCGTCCCTGATAGACGCCAGGCGCATCGAACCTATGGGACCGTCCGGGCCCGGATAGATTAACTGCCCACACCCGGGGCCATATACCTGCTTGCCGCCTATCGAACAGAAATAGGTCGGATCCCATGGCTTGTTGGGCCAGCGGTCGGCGGCATTGGCTTTGAAATTCTCTTTGCCGGCGTAGTGCCAGGCGGTGGTGTTCCAATAGACCAGTCCGTCAAGCCCGTAGCGCCAGGTCAGCCAGTAGGGAATTCGGCAATCGACAAGCGGGTAATTCAACAACCAGTTGGGGAACGGGCGAAGCGCCTCGGCGATGTACCACCACACCTCCTCGCCGGCTCGCTTGCGAGACTTATAGAATTCCCCGTACCTGTCGTAGCAGCCCGGCAGACCGACGCGGCTGGTACCCAGGTCCGGGCACCAGATGTCGCTTCGGCCTTCCAGATCGAACGGCTCGAAGTTGGCGGTGGTCAGGCGAGGAACCTCCGGAGCGACCTTTTTGACCATATCACACATCCTGCACATATGGTCGTACCTGTTGGCCGGAGGCTCGTCCCAGATGTAACAAAAAGCATTCTTCAGCCAGCCCTTCTGTCGAAGGTGCTTGACGTAACTTTCCAGCAGTTCGGTGACGGCCTTGTCGAATTCGGGCGAGTCGAATACCCGCTCGCCCAGGTGTTCGAATCGCTCCTTCAACAGCGGGTTGAGTTTGAACAGCAGGTCGCCACTCTGCCAGAACGGAGGTGAAAATATATTGAACCGCATCCCCCGCTCGACCAGGAACCGCAGGTAGGAATCGGCCTTCGAAAAATCGTACGACAACTTACCTCGTTTGTCTTCCTTGATGCTCAGAATATGCGGGTCGCGGACCGTGTAGCCGTACATAAGGGTGTTGATGCGGTGGTCATGCAGGAACTGCACGTACTTGCGGACCATTGCCGACTGCTTTTGCGGCGAGCCGGGATAGAAATCATAAAACCGCGACATGGTGTCCTGCGTCGTGAAACCGAAGCCGGTCGCCAGGTGCGTCTTGTCGGGCAGGGCGAAGTCCCAGACCGTCAATTTCACCTGCACCGTCTGCGGCGGCGAGCCCAACGGGCGAACCTCGATCTGTCCGCGATAATCACCGGCCCTTGTGCCCTTCGGAACATAAACCGAAACCCGGACGGGTTGGAGATGTCTCTTCGGAACGTCGAATCTCTTGTAGGGCCAGAGAATGTCAGGCCAGTATATGTCAGGCTTTCGTCCTCGGGTCTTGACCGACTCGACCACGAAGAGACTGATGTGTCGTAAGTCTATTTTTCTGCCGGTCTGCTCGTTGATAAGGGCGGTCTTCCGCAAGGTAACGTCTTTGAGGTCGCCGCCCGGTGCGGCTACGAAAACCTGGAAGGCGTCGTGCCCGTTTCGCGCCGCTGCGATTTCGACCTTCGTGTCGGCAGCGGCGTAGGATTTTGCCTCCTGCCGCGTCAGTCGCTCTTTCGACCGCCCCTCTTTGACTAACGAGTTACCCGCAGCCAGGTGGTACTTTTCGTTAGAGACCTTTTCTGATCGGCCCCGCCTTCGTGTTGTGCTTACCATGTTCTTGCTCCCGAATAACATCAGGCCGTCTCTGAATGAGACGGCGATTATTTCTTCAGTGCGCCGGTCAGCGCCTCTATCTGCCGTCCTATCCGACCTCGCAGCGCCAAAAGTTTTTCGCCGTTCTGCTCCCAGTTGTTGGAATTCCTGGCGGCGCGGCGAGCGGCTGCAAGGACGCGCTGCGAGGCGCGCAGGAGTTTCTGCCGGGCGGGTGTGCTGCGCCGTTTGGCCAAGGTGGCGCTCTTGCGCTCCAGGAGACGGAGATATTCGTAATCTTCGATTCCGTTCCTGATGGACGCCAGGCGCATTGAACCTACCGGCCCGTCCGGACCGGGATAGATCAATTGCCCGCTACCCTGGCAAGGGCGCGACGCGCAGTTACAGAACCAGGACGGGTCCCAAGGCCTGTTGGGCCAGCGGTCGGCGACCTTTGCGTGGAAGTTGTCTCCGTGGACTACGTCAGGCGTACCGTAGTGCCAGGCGGTGGTGTTCCAGTAACCCACGCCTTCCAGTCCGTAGCGCCAGGTCAGCCAGAATACGATTCGGCAATCGACGAGCGGGTAATTCAGCCACCAGTTGGGGTACGGGTGCGGCTGACAGGCAAGATACCACCAGGTTTCGTCGCCGGCGCGTTTCCGCCGTTCGTAGAAGTCGATATATTTTTCGTAGCAGCCCGGTCCGGGACCGTCCCCGATGTCCGGACACCAGATGTCGCTGTATCCTTCCAGTTCGAACGGCTCATGGTTGGCGACTGTCAGTCGCGGAACCTCCGGGGCGACCTTCTTGACCAGTTCGCACATCTTACGCATGTGGCCGTATCTGTTCGCCGGAGGTTCGTCCCAGACGTAACAAAAGGCGTGCTTAAGCCAACCCTTCCGTCGGAGATGCTCGACGTAACTTATCAGCAACTCGGCGACGGCCTTGTCGAATTCGGGCGAGTCGAATATCCGCTCGCCAAGGTGTCCGAATCGCTCCTTCAACAGCGGGTTGAGTTTGAACAGTAAATCGGAGGTCTGCCAGAAAGGAGGCGTGAATATATTGAAGCGCATTCCCATCTTCACCAGAAGCCGAAGGTACGGGTCCAGTTTCGTAAAGTCGTAGGACAGTTTGCCTTTGGCGTCCTCTTTGATGCTCACGATTCGCGGGTCGCGGGTCGTGGTGTAGCCGTACATGAGGGCGTTGATGCGGTGATCGTTGAGGAACCGCAGGTACTTGCGGACCATGGCGGCCTGCCTGGCCGGCGGGCCGGGATAGAAATCGTAAAACCGCGACAACTTGTCCATTGTACTGAAGCCGAAGACGGTCGCCAGATTGGTCTTTTCCGGCAGTGCGAAATCCCAGACCGTCAATTTTACCTGCACTGTCTGCCGAGGCGCGCCTGCCGGGCGAACCTCGATCTGTCCGTGATAGTCGCCTGCCCTGGTCCCCTTCGGAACGTGGAGCGACACCCAGATCGGCTGAAGCCGGCCTTTCGGTACGTCGAATCTCTTGTAGGGCTGGAGGATGTCGGGCCAGTACTTGTCGGGCTTTCGACCACGGGTCCTGACCGACTCGACCACGAATAGACTGATATGTCGCGGGTCAATCTTCCTTCCGGTTTGGTCGTTGACCAATGCGGTTTTTCGGATGGTAACGTTCTTGAGTTCCTTTCCGGGTGCGGCTACGAAGACCTGAAATGATTCGTGCCCGTTTCGCGCCGCGGCGATTTCGACCTTTGTTGCAGCGGCTGCGTAACGCGCTGCCTCCACCGGCGTCAGTCGCTCTTTCGACCGGCCTTCTTTGACTAACGAGTTGCCCGTCGCCAGATGGTAGTATTGAGCAGATGTCTTTCCGGAGCGCCTCGGTTTTCGTGTCGTGCTGGTCATACTTTGCTCCTTGATTTTTCCACAATGCTCATCACACGTGTTGCTTACAAACCTTTCATATCGTTTGCAAGCCTCATTGAATAATGAATTGTCCTGGCCAATTCCTCGAAACCGTTTTTTTCGTACATTCTTCGGGCGGCCTTATCGTGGACAAGCGTGCTGACACGGACAATCTCGACGCCCTCGCTTCCGAAGCGATCCAACACCCACTTGTTCATTGCTGTGCCTGTCCCCCGCCCCTGATACTCGGGGTCCACTGCGTTGTCAAGCACATGGCCGATCCGGCTATCGGCGTCTATCGTGAATGAAGCATATCCGACAACTCGCCCGTTTTCGTCGGCGACGATGACGTTTGCCGGATTCTTTCGGCAGAGCGATTCAATCTCGTCGGCCTTTCTTTGGTCCCAGGATTCGTTCCCGATAATACCGTAGCGGTCTTCCATGAGTTTGTGCAAGGTATCGTCGCCCCAGGCCGCTTTCGTTATAGCGACGATTCGTCCCATGTCGTCGGGTTTCATTTTTCTGATTTTCATTGTTTCTCCTTCGAGGTGAAGGTGGGTCTGCGCTTCCCGTAGGGACACTACGTGTTGCTTCGGCCCAGCCTACGTCTTCCGTTGACATCAAAATCCGGGCAGGAAATCTTTTTCCGCTTTGAAGAGTTCTTCGGTCATTTGCTTTATTTCTGCGGGGCAGCAGACGGCGGCAGTCAGCGGGTCGAGCATCAGCGCTTGTGCGGCCAGGTCGCGCGAGCGGTGGATGCACGCCTCTGCGGCCAGGTCGAACATCCGCATATTCGCGTCGCACAGCGCCGCCAGTTGCGGCTCAAGGCGCCCGAAGTGCGTCGGTGTTATTCCGCGCCTATCGACTACGCAGGCGACCTCGACAACGCCGTCGGAAGGAAGGTTTGTAATCAGATCGGTGTTCGGAACCGAGCCGTGAATGATAAACGGACGGTTGGTCTCCATCGCCTCGATGATGAAACTGGCGTATTCCCACGACCGCTCAAGTTTTGGTTCGGACTCACCGGCGATAATGTCCCGGCGGCATTGGTCGCAGTCCTTTCGCCACTGGGGCCAGCTGTCGGCGTAAAAACCGCTCTGACCGCGAAATTTGCTTCGACAGTATTCCTTAATCAGTTCGGGCCTCTTGCGATAGTACGGCACATATTCGCTGAAGTGCCCGCTGGACTCGGTTACGAACCGTCCGAAATGCCGCATTATGTCGAAGCGGATCGGGTCGGCCTCCCAGATTTCCGGATCGTTGCTCCGCTCCAGCAGCAGCGGGTAAAGGTCTTCGCCGTTTCGGGTCAACTCGGTGAACCACGCAAGATGATTGATCCCCGCGCATTTCCAGACTATCTCGGAATAGGGGACATCCATATAATCAGCCAGCACGTGGCTGGTGCCCTGGACGCTGTGACAGAGGCCGACGACTTTGGCGGAACTTGCGCGGTCGGCGGCAAGGCACATTATGCTCATCGGGTTGGTGTAATTCAGCACCCACGCCGACGGGCAGAGTTCCTCGACGTCGGCGAGCACTTCCAGGAATACCGGTACGGTACGCAGGGCCTTGAAAAGCCCGCCCGGACCTGTCGTGTCGCCGATGCACTGGTCTATGCCGTATCTTAACGGGATGCCGTTGTCGAAACGAACGCAGTCAGCGCCGCTGACCTCGATGCAATTGATGATATAGTCGGCACCGGCGAGGACTTCGCGCCGTTCGGCGGTGGCTGAAACCGTCCATCCGCCACCCTTTCCCATACGCTCGATGACCAGACCGGTCAGGACCTCTGCCGGCCCAAGCCGGTCGGCGTCAATATCGACAAGGGCGAATTCGCCTTCGTCGGCGCCGCCGATACTCAGCACGTCCTTGACCAGAGGCTCAAGGAACATGCTTCCCGCGCCCAGGAAGACAACCTTTACAGGCCTGTCGATGCGGTCTTTGATGCCGAGATTTTCAGCAACCTTCACGTGAGCGGCATGACCTTTTATTTCGGTATCTTTTTCCGGCATCAGTTTTTCTCCTCTTTGCTTACTGTTGGGGTTTGAGGCATTTATTACTTCTCCGTGACTAATTAATACTTTGACGAACATTCTATTAGCGCAACTGCCGATGCGAAAAGCAAAAAGAAAAAAGCGTCCATTTTTCTTCCGGCACGCTGGACTTCCAGCCGATAAATTCGTGTAATAGTCCCGTGTACATTGGCTGGCGAGGAGAATCACAATGAAAGTTCCGGCAGGCGAGTTACCTTACAAGATGAAAGAGGTAATGGATACATTGGACCGTAACGAACAGGTAACGATCCTTTACCGCGGCAAGGAGCGAGCCGTTATTGTCCCCGCCGAAGACAAACGCCGGAAGAGAATTTCCGCCGCCGATCATCCCGCCTGTGGGATGTGGAAAGACCACGACGACATGAAGGATGTTCCTCGCTTCATCAGAAGAATAAGGGGAACGCAAAAGAAAACACGGAAGAATCTCACATGACGGAGCAATTGAGAATTGCGTTTATCGGGGCTGGGAATTCCAACTTCGGTGGCGGGGAGGGGCCTTGGGACCATGCTTCCCGGCTGGAGAAAATTGGCAACGTTCGCATAGTCGGCATTGCTGATTTGAACACAGCCCTCGCCGAGGAGCGTCTGACTGTTCGCCGGAGCGGTCCGTCCGGCGGGATGTACGCCGATACCGAAATCTTCGCCGATTATCGGAAAATGCTTGATAAGACCAGGCCTGATGCGGTTTTCATCGGTCTGCCTCCGGCGGCACATGGTACAACCGAGCCGACCAAAGACATCGAAATGACCTGTGCCGCTGCCGGCGTGCATATGTTCATCGAGAAACCCGTCTCTGCCGCCCCGCCGGAAGAAGTCGCCCCCGTCGCCGACGCCCTGGCCCGCGCAGCCGAGAAGGGTTTAATCATCTCGGTCGGGTACATGTTCCGCTACAGCCTGGCTGTGGCGAAGATGAAAGAGATCATCGCCGAGGTTCCCGGCGGGGCCCGCGCGGTCGTCGCCCGTTACAACTGCGCCTACACCGAAATCGCAAGTAAGGTCTGGTGGAACATCCGCCGCACCGGCGGGCCGATTGTCGAACAGGCCACGCACTTTTGCGACCTGGCGCGGTTCATTGCAGGCGATGTGGACTTATCCACCGTCCTGGCTGTGGGCATTACCGGCGGCGAGGCGGGGCAACTTGCCGATGTCCCCACCGGGCCGGACGGCAAATCAATCGAGGCGGACGTGCCTGAAGAGTTTCGCGTCCCGCGCGCAACAGCGGCCATCTGGCGTTTCACAACCGGGGCCGTCGGGTCGCTGACACACGGCATATTGCTGCACCGCGAGAAGTACTTCACCGAACTGGAGATATGGGGCGACGGTCTGCGAATCGTCCTTTCTGACCCCTACGACCAATGCAGGCTTCACGTCCGCTATCCCGGCGGCGAAAATGTTGAAACGCTGGATTTCTCCGACGACGATCCGTACCTGTCCGAAGCGGAAACGTTCATTCAAGCCGTCCGCACCGGTAACGCTTCGGCCATCCGCTGCACCTACGCCGACGCCCTGAAAACCCACCAACTGACCTGGGCAATACGACGAGCAACCCAGAAAAAAGGGCACGCACGTCTTTTTTCTGGACAGGATGAAGACTAGCGAGTTAAGTATCCGCAGGAAAAAGACTCCCGTCCCCTTTTTTCTTGAAAGGTCAACACAATGGACATCGCCCGATACGCGGAATTCTACCGCGACAAACTGCTCGACGACGTGATACCGTTCTGGGTTCGCCACTCGCCTGACCGCGATTGCGGCGGGTATTTCACCTGCCTGGACCGAACCGGAAAGGTTTATGACACCGACAAGTTCATGTGGCCGCAGGGCCGGCAGGTATGGGTGTTGTCAAAGATGTACCGCCACGTCCGTCAGGAGCAGGAATATCTGGACCTCGCCCGGCTTGGGGCCGAGTTCATCCGCGATCACGGCTTCGACGAAAACGGAAACATCTATTTCGCCCTGGAGCGGGACGGAAAGGCCTACGCCAATACCTGCATCTTCAGCGATTGTTTCTGCGCGATGGGCCTGGCTGAATACGCCGCCGCCGCCGGTTCCGAGGCCGATTGGGCGCGCGACCTGGCGATGAAAACCTACCGGGGCGTTCAGGATTGGCTGGTAAATAAGGAAGACCCATACTCGCGGTTCATCCCCGGCGTCAGGCCGACCGAATCAATGGCCTTCGATATGATTAACGTGAACATGTCGCTGGAACTGGACTCAATTATTAACGATCCTCTCTTCCGCCAGTGCGGCCTGGCTTCGGCCGAGAGAATCCTCAACCTGCACGTGGACCGCAAGGAAGGCCTGGTATTCGATAACGTCGCACCGGACGGGGCCCATCCTGATACCTTCGGCGGTAGGGTGATACTGCCCGGTCACGCGCTTGAGTGCCTGTGGTTCCTCATATCAGCCGGAGACGCCTGGGGCAGGAGCGACATCGTTACCGCGGCAATCGAGACGATTCCCGACATGCTCGAATTCGGCTGGGACGAGAAATATGGCGGGTTTTTCTATTACCGCGACGCAGCCGGCAAACCGCCGGAGCAGTTGGAGTGGGACCGGAAACTCTGGTGGGTCCACTGCGAGGCGCTGGTGGCGACGCTGTTGGCCTACAAACACACCGGCCGGGCCGAATTCGCCGAATGGTTTGAGAAGGTACACGAATATACATGGGACCGATTTGCCGACCCCGAGCACGGAGAATGGTTCGGCTATCTCGACCGTGGCGGAGAGGTCCTGCTGAACATGAAAGGCGGAAAGTGGAAGGGCTGCTTCCACCTGCCGCGAACGCTGCACGTGTGTTGGCAACTGCTTGATGACCTGTCTGCCGACGGGCAGGGATGAAAGGGAAAAAAGGGTAGGCTGGAACGAAGCAAAGCGGAGTCCCACCTTTCTCGAATTGCCGGGACTTCGCTCCGCTACGTCCCAGCCTGCAGTCTAAACGAAATGTCGTTACCGAAGAAACCTTCTTGAAATTTCACGCCCATAAAAATAAGATTATCACTCTTAATAACCGGTTAACTTTCGCAGGGAGAATGTAACATGGCGATTATCAATTTCGGCGGAGTCAAAGAAGAAGTTATCACTCGCAAGGAGTTCCCGCTGGCCAAGGCTCGGCGGGTACTGAAAAACGAGACTATCGCGGTCATCGGATACGGCGTCCAAGGCCCGGCACAGTCGCTCAATATGAGAGACAACGGATTCAACGTTATCGTCGGGCAGGCCAAACGATTCAAGGCCGACTGGGACCGCGCCGTCAAAGACGGATGGAAACCCGGAAAAACGCTCTTCGATATCGAAGAGGCAGCGAAGCGCGGGACGATTATCCAGATGCTCGTCTCCGACGCCGCACAGAAGGCCATCTGGCCTATGATCAAGAAATGCCTGAATCCCGGCGATGCGCTGTACTTCTCGCACGGATTCAGCATTGTCTATAAGGGCCAGACGAAGATCATCCCGCCTGATAACGTCGATGTGATCCTGGTCGCGCCGAAGGGTTCGGGCACTTCCGTCCGGCGGAACTTCCTGTCGGGGGCGGGGATTAATTCCAGTTTCGCCGTCGAGCAGGACGCCACCGGCAAGGCCCGCCAACGCTGCATCGCGCTGGGCATCGCCGTCGGCAGCGGATACCTGTTCCCGACGACCTTCCAGAAGGAAGTCTTCAGCGACCTGACGGGCGAACGCGGCGTGCTGATGGGTGCATTGGCCGGCATTATGGAGGCCCAGTACGATACGCTCCGCTCCCACGGCCATAGCCCGTCCGAGGCCTTCAACGAAACCGTCGAGGAACTGACCCAGAGCCTCATCCGCCTGGTCGATGAGAACGGGATGGACTGGATGTACGCCAACTGTTCAGCCACCGCTCAACGCGGCGCACTGGACTGGAAGGGCAAATTCAAAAAGGCCGTCATGCCCGTCTTCAAGGAATTGTACAAGCGGGTAGCCAGCGGCGCAGAGACCAGGCGCGTCCTGACCGTCTGCGGCAAGGCCGATTACCGCAAACGCCTGGACAAGGAACTGTCAGCCATCGGCAATTCCGAGATGTGGCGCGCCGGAGCCGCCACCCGCGCCCTCCGCCCAAAGGAAAAGGCCAAAAAAATCACCAAATCCACAAAAGGCATCGCAGGAAGAAAAGCGAATTAATCACAAACGCAGGTGCCGTGGTCGCGGTGTTTGCGACCACGTAGATGCGCGGACACAAGCGTGGTCGCAAACACCG
>JAUVIQ010000162.1 GCA_030592655.1 Planctomycetales bacterium
AGGACAATCGCGACAATCAGCAGAATCAGTTGTCCCGCACCGCCGCCTTCCTTGTTGCTGCTTCGACGCCGACCACCGCCGAACCATAAACTCCGCAGAAAAACGTCGCACAGCATCACCAGCACGCCGACCATCACCGCCATCAGCATCGCAAACAGAATGTCGTAATTGCGGACATGGCTCAATTCGTGGGCCATGACGCCCTGGAGTTCGTCGCGCTTGAGTTTCTGACGCAGGCCTGTGGTGATAGCAACGATGGCGTTTTTCGGATTGCGTCCGGTGGCGAAGGCATTCGGAGCGGTGTCGTTGATGAGGTAAATCTTCGGCATGGGCAGGCCTGCGGCGATGCAAAGTTCATCAACCACGTTGAATAACTGCGGGTCGTCCGCCTTCTGGATGGGTTTGGCCTTGGAAATCGCAAGCACTGCCGAGGCTCCGCCGAAATAACTGAACATAATCAGTATAAACGCCACAATCGCAGCCACGGCTGCTATGATAATCGAAAAGGTCCAATCTCCACCGCCCCAGACCGAACCAATCAGCAGACCCATCCCGACAAACAACACGACAAACACGCCAATCAGCAGCCAACTGTTGCGCTTGTTACGGGCGATTAATGTGTGAAAAGTTTCAATTGGCATACGTTTTCAGAACCCATTTAAATGCGATATTCAGGATTGAAATAACCGCCCCAACCGTAATGAATAAACTACCCCAGACAAAAAGGGTGAATCTCGCGGGGCCAATTTGCTTTATGCTGGAAAGCCCACAAAATATAACTCCTCCGATAAGCAATCCGGCCAGAATCGCTGTGTACAAACGCGGATAACGTTCGCTCCAAAGACGCTTACGGATAACTTCTGTCTTTTGCATTATCGTTCGCCCTCAGGAGTCTCGCCACACCCGATGCCCACCCGTTTTATATCAAGTTTTTCACCCAACAACCACCTTTCCTCGACTTCGGCCAAGTTCGACCAGGCAGCGGTCGCTGAACTTCCGGCCCTTCCAGATCAGACCGTCAAGCCGTTCGGGATTGAGAACGATTACGTCTGTACCTCGCGGCGTCTTCACTTCGAAGGCTTCAGCCCGGAACAATTCGACGCCCTTCGCCTCAACCGGTCGGATCGTTACCTTCGGCATCGTGCCCTTGAACGGATACAGAAGCGTGGCGAACCCGACTACGCCGGTGTACTCGACAACCGGCATCCACCGTCTCGCCCGCAAATGGTAGCGATCCGAATAAGTGCTCTTGACGGTTACCTCGTCTCCGGCGAAGTCCACACCCGTCTCCAGGCGGCGGAGATTTTCCGGCCGCGCGAATGCCAGAAGCATCGCCGGTCGGCCCTTTGTGCGTGCCAGGCCGGGGCCGGCCACCGTGAACGGAAACGGCGAATGCCAATTCTGCGTGATAGCAAAACCAGCCGGCTCCGGACTGGCCAGCCTGCGAACCGAGTCAAAAACAAGCGCATAACCCGGGTCTTTGACGAAAACCACCGTCCGCCGGACAACCGCGTTGGCGCTCTCGCTGCCAAGCCGGTAATACTTATAGGCCGAGTGGCAGGCGGAGAAGTAGTCAATCTCCGGGTTGGAGTGCCAGAATACGTCCCGTCCATGGACATCGTCGGCGTCGGCGGCATCGAAATGCTGCCCGTCAATGGTAACGACATTGTGATACTTCGGCGTCCGAATCAGCGTGTCCAGCGGATTATCATAACTATCGAACCGTCCCGCCTCCTCCAGCAGGGGCTTGGACATCGCCCAGAAATTCAGGTTGAGCACGTCCATGTGCGAGTGCCACCCGGCGAATTTACCGAAGGTGATATTCAGATACGCCGAGGCCGACTCGCCGCCGTTGCGCATAATTGCAAATCCCGACGGTTTGAGCAGGCAGGATCTGCTGCGGTCGATACCGAGGTCTCTGCCTGTGCCTTTTGGGAAATAACGCAGGGCAGTGTCGATGATGCCGCTGCCGGAGCCGAGGTGGCAGTCGCCGTATTCGGGTTTGAGTTCGTCCGGTCCAAGCGTCCTGGCGAACCAGCGGAAGGCGCTGCGAATCTTTCGCAGGAAGTAGCCCCGGTGTTTTCCGAGTCCGCCCCGTAACTGTGCTATGTCATATGCGTCGCAGAACCCGCCGAGGCTCATGAAACCGTAGCCCCAGCACCTCTCGCCATGCCCGCCGTCGGAGAAAAATTCCTTCCGAAGGTGCTCCTGAAGATAGCGCATCGCGGTTTTCTCCCAGGTCCGAGACTCGGAAAACTCGCCGAAAATCCTCGCCAGCCGGAACAGACCCGAGCAGCCGACGATCTGGTGGTTGCCGTGGCGATAAGACTTTTGGTACCGCTTGAGCGACCGTGCAAATCCCAGAAACAGTTTAACGAACGCCTCGATTGTCCGGGCGGGCAGGTTTCCTTCATTAATCAGCGTCAGGTAGAGCGGCAGTAAGTGCCTCATCTTGGCCCATGCGGCGAGTTCGTAATAAACCGGGTGGAGTCGCGGAACGGGCCAATTCAGCGAGTTTCGCGCGGCGTAGTAGGAATCAACGATGCCGACCAGACAGTCGCGATAACGCTTCTCGCGGCGATCGATGAACCGCCGTACCGCCGGGGTCAGCCAGGAAAGATAATGGAAGCCATACCAGCCGATCTCGCCGAAAGCGTTGCAATTCCAGTCAATCTTTGCTTTGAACTGCACCGTTCGGTCTTGGTAGCCTGCGATCTTAAATCTCAGAACATCCTCAGCTTTCTGGTATGGATGGGTCGGCTCCCGGCCGATGCGGTCGCGTTCGAGGTCCCAGACGTCCTTCATGGCGAGACGGTGGTATTCGGCCAGTGCCTTATAGGCAGCGGCCTTCCGCCCTGCCCGTCCAAGACGGACCGCCTTCGCCAGATGCTCGACGCCCTCGCCTGTGCTCGGCACGCGAATGTGCGACCAGAAATCCTTCTCGGAAATATCGCAGATGCTGTCGGGATAATTCTTGCTCTTCACTATTTTTTATCTCCCAAAAAATCAGCAGGGATGCAGGGGATACAGGGGATAAAACAAGAAAATCTTTTATATCCCGTGTATCCCCTGCATCCCTGCTAATTCTGTCTGTCTTTGCGCCTAAAACTTGACCTGTGGCGTTTCTCGCTCGGCGGGTTCGGCGATCTCGAAGTAGTCCCGCGTCTGGAAGTTGAACATTCCGGCGATGATATTGTTCGGGAATTTCTCGCGGGCTGTGTTGTAAATGGCGGCAGTGTCGTTGTAGTGCTGGCGCGAGAAGGCGATCTTGTTTTCCGTACTGGTCAATTCTTCCTGCAACTGCATGAAGTTCTGGTTGGCCTTCAGGTCGGGATAGGCTTCGCTGAGGGCGAAGATTTGTTTCAGTGCTGATGTGAGGAAATTCTCCGCCTTTGCCTGTCCCTTCACGTCGCCGGGGCCTACGGCGATAGCGGCGTTACGGGCCTGGATGACGCGCTCGAAAGTCTCTTTCTCGTGGGCGGCGTATCCCTTGACCGTCTCGACGAGGTTCGGTATCAGGTCGTATCGCCGCTTGAGTTGCACGTCGATCTGGCTCCACGCCTCCCTGCATCGGATGCGCTTCTGGACCAGGCTGTTAAAGATACCGATAACAGCAAAAATCACCAAAACGATAACGCCAAGAGCAATCCAAACCGGAAGCATGTTCATTGCAATAACCATTTTCATTCCCCTAATTCAATTGGTGGCACAGGTTTTCAACCTGCGCCGTTCTTCAGACCCGCACAGGTTGAAAACCTGTGCCACCATGAGTCTAGTCCTCCGCTACAGGAAAAATCAAGATAAAACAACCAATAATAGCGTGCTTATGGTAAAATACTGTACACTTACACCATTCTTGAAAAAAGAATCGGGGAACCTCTGTGGATCCGTTCACGCTTGAAAAACTTGAGTTCAATCAGATACGCTGGATTCTTTCACGCTTCTGTCGTTGCTCTCTTGGGCAAAAACTTGCCGGTCGTATAGGTCCGTCGCGCAGGCCCGAAACAGTCCGTAAGTGGCTTGAGGAGACTTCGCAGATGGTTCGCGCCCTGTGCGACGCCGGTCCGCCGCCTTTCGGCGGGATAAGCGACATTCACAAACAAATCGGCAGGGCGCATCCCGGCGGTGGAGCGAGCGGAGAAGACTTCGCAATCATCGCCTCGGCGCTCGAAGGCGCGGACGCTGTTCGACGATGGGGGCTGGGACTCGGCGAATCGTTGAACCTGCTGCACGAAATGGCCGGTGAGATACCGGAGTTCGGAAAGGAACTCGAAGCCATTCGTTCGATAGTCAATTCCCGTGGCGAGATATTCGAGTCAGCCTCGGAAACCCTCGGTCGAACCCGTCGCGCCATCGAGGAAACCCGCCGGAAAATCCACGAAGTCGTCTATGGCTACACTCGCCGGCCCGACGTAGCCAAAATCCTCCAGAATCCCACCGTTACGCTCCACGACGACCGTTTCGTCCTTCCGGTCAAGGCTGAACGTCGCGGCGAACTTCCCGGCGTGGTCCATCGCGCCTCGAACACCGGCGCAACCGTCTTCGTCGAGCCGAACGAATCGGTCGAACTGAACAACGCCCTCGTGGAACTCACCGAGGCCGAACGACGCGAAATCGCACGCCTGCTGAATGAACTGGCCATCGTCGTCCACCGGCGGGAGGGCGATATGCTCCAGGCCCTGCGGACACTGGGGCAGATCGACCTTCTCGCCGCAAAGGCACAATACGCATACGAGTTCGACTTCACCTGCCCGGAAATTTCCGAACGCGGCGGGCTGCAACTGCACCAGGTACGCCATCCGCTGCTTATCGAACAGGTCCACCAGCAGAAGAAACAGAAATTAGGGACAGCCACCCATTTTGATGAGAGCAAGTCCGCTTCTGACGAGCAGGCTTGCCATCAAAATAGGTGGCTGTCCCTAATTTCTGTCGTCCCCATCGACGTTCGCCTCGGCGTGGATTTCGACATACTCATCATTACCGGACCGAACACGGGCGGAAAGACGGTAACGCTCAAGACAGTCGCCTTGATGGCGATAATGGCGCAATCGGGTCTGCACATCCCAGCCGGTCGCGGCAGCACGCTTCCGGTCTTTCGCAACGTCCTGATCGACGTCGGCGACGAACAATCGCTCCAGCAGTCGCTATCGACCTTCGGCGGGCATATGCGGCGGATAAGAAATATCATCCGCCAGGCAGACCGCTTCAGCCTCGTCCTGCTGGACGAACTGGGCGCAGGAACCGACCCGGACGAGGGCGCCGCCATAGGCCAGGCCGTCGTGGACGCTCTGCGGCGGGCGGGATGCCTGGCAATGGTCTCCACGCACCTTGCAGCCCTGAAGGCCTACGCCTTCAACCACGACCGCGCCGATAACGCCTCGGTCGAGTTCGACACGCGAACGCTCCGCCCGACGTACCACCTCCGCATCGGCGAACCGGGCGAAAGCCACGCCATCACAGTCGCAGCGGCTATGGGACTACCGAAGCGATTAACCTCCGCAGCCCGGAAATACCTCGACGAAAAAGGCAGCGCCTTCCGCAAAGCAATTCGCGCCACCTCGTCGGCCCGGCGGGCATCCGAAACCGCACGCGAAAAAGCACACACCGCACGACTCGCCTCCGAAGATACGCAGGAACAGTACGAATCCAAACTGGCCGATTTGTTCAAACTACAGGAAAGTTTCGAGGGATGGGCCGCCTCGCTCGCCGAACTGAAACCCGGCGACGAAATCCATGTCCCGTCGAGGGATAAGACGGGCCGACTTGTGCGAATCCAGTTCAATAAGCAAATCGCCCTCGTCGATGTCGATAAGGTGCAGGTCGAGGTCCCGCTGGCCGAACTGATGCCCAATATGGGGCAAGCCGGTATCAGAAAGGAAATCTCCTCGCTGCGTGAGCAGATAATGTCCCAGTCCCGTCAGACAGCCAAACTCCGCACCGAAGCCGAACGCCTCCATCAGGAATATCATCGTTCGCTCACCCAGCAGCGGAACCGTGCCCGCCAGTTCGAGCAGTGGCTGGCATCAGTCAGCAGGATGAAGGTCGGCGACGTCGTGCCCATAACCCCCCCGCCGGGAAAAGGCAAAGTCATCGAACTCGACCTGACGACAAGCAGGGCAAAGATTCAGACGCCCTCGACAACAGGCTGGCTTCGATTGCAGGAACTTTTCCCCCAGACCGGCCCGTTCGCGCCGCATCACAAGGGGCCGAAGCACAAGCACCCCAAGAAAAAGCCTGAGCGTGGCGACAAATTAGTCCATCATCGCCGCCCCGACAGCGCCGCCGCCAAGGCCAGCCGAGACGCAGTACTGGCAACCAATCCGGGCGAAAAACTCTACGTCGTACCGTTCCGAAAGCAGGCAACGCTAATCCGGTTCAATCACGACAAAGACCAAGCCGTCGTCCAATCCGGCGCGTTCGAGATGCAAATCCCCATCGCCGACCTCGAATCGGCAAAAAAACCGAAATAATTGCGGATTGCGGATTTTCACAGATAAGCATTAGATACGTTCTTGTTTCTCTTTCAACTGCTTTGGATATAATATAATAATAGAGGAATGAAACCGTCAGTGTATATCGAAACCAGCGTCGTCAGTGCGATTGACGATCCGCGCGACGACCCGATCAGCCAAGCCCAGCGTCTCATAACGAGAGACTGGTGGGAAAACCAGAGGCAATATTTCGATCTATATTACAGTCAGGCGGTAGTGGCGGAATTGAATCGCATCGAATTCCCCGGACAGAAAGCGGCTTTGTCGCTTCTGGACGAAATGATGCTCCTTCCGATTACGCATGAGGTGAGCGGTGTGGCGGAGGCGTACCGACAGCACCTGGTAATGCCGTCAGGGGAAATGGGGGACGCCGTGCATCTGGCGGTAGCATGTGTGCATGTGGTTGATTACCTGTTAACGTGGAATTGTAAGCACATTGCCAATACCAACAAAATCCAGCATATTCGTGTTATCAATATGCGTTTAGGGTTACTGACGCCGACGATGTTAACTCCGGAAATGCTGGCAGGCGAGGAGAAAAACGATGCCTGGTAAAAAGGCTGACAGTCCGATTGTCGAAACAGTTCGACAGGCGCGCGAACAGATTGCCAAAGACAACCAATACGATCTTCGGAAGATGCTGAAAGAGTTGCGGAAAGATGAACAGGCATCCGGCAGGCCTACGCACAGCCCACGCGATTCCAAAACCGGATCAAAGTAACCCGGTGCCGTGGTTGTTTCGACCCCGGTTAACCCCCCAAATACACCTGGGCGCAAACAACCCGACCACCGCACCCCCGCCAACTCACCCAAACTCCGCGTCGGCGAACTTGTGGG